>JAOQIN010000006.1 GCA_026134085.1 Candidatus Methanoxibalbensis ujae | reverse complement strand
TCTTTCCTTATTGGAACCCCTTTCATCCGCTTCGCCTTCTTGTATAGCCACTTCGCATCTTGTATGCTGAATATAGCCCTCTATCTTTTCCCGTTTCAAGCCAATACTTTATCATACTCCCTATCCAGTAACTCCCTCTTCCGCCTCGTCAAACCTGTGAGCTCGCACTTGACAGTCAAGTCAGTTTCATTAATTTTTAGTATATTTCTACTTAAAAATCTTTCCCGCCCGCCTCCCCTGCTGTATCCCTCCTTTGAAAAGGAGGGGATCAGCAGCAACATCATCCTAAAATTTAAAAATTTATCAGCTTTCAGAGACAGATTCTCCTCATCTCTAATCTAAGAATGATAATTAAGCCACTTCTAATAATGTTTCATCCATCACGGAGCAACCGGGAGATCTATACTCTCTGCCTCTGTCAGTTGTCCGTTATCTGGCTGAAAAACAGGTTTGACTGAAAAACATGGAGTTGAGAGGTAAGAGAAAGCTGACTTCAACCTGATCAACATGAAAGGCATCGCCCAAATTGCCCTCGGCAACTTATTTTTCTGCACGAAATTACAGCTCACAAAAATCTGTGCTGTGCATTCTTATAATAGCACCCATCTGGTGTGAGCAATATGATCATATGTTCTGCATGAGAGGCCTCTGCTTTAACAGACGGGCAGGAAATTAAAACGGGAGATGTTATTGGTGTCCAGAACGAGTAAACATGAATAGCAGCCACGTTTTTGCATCTTCTGCATGGATCTTCTGCATGAGATAAACTTCAGCATTCAAAGCTGATGGAGGGGTCGGCTGCGTGCTGAAAAGGAGAAACTCTTTAAACACACTCATTTAAGAGAGTAGCATGAATGACATGAGACCGAAGGTGAGAGTTATCCGTGATGTGGGATATCGTGTGCTTATGCGAGACAGCGACGGGGCACCTCGTCAGGTGTTGCGGGGATTCGTGAAGGAAGGTGATTACGGGAAATTTCTATCAATTGAGACACACTGGGTTCAGCAGATGGACGGCGACAGGATTGTTGAGAGCAGATGGGCGCGCAAAACAATAAATTTTCCATATGACCGTGAAAGGGCGATGTCCCTGCTGAACTCAATCAGAGAACTCGTTGAAGAATGCTTTGTTGAGGACCTGACAGATGATCTCTATGATGAGGGGACGGATTTGGAAAAGGAGATAGCAACGGAAACAGGGAGGCGTCAGTGGAACAGAGGGGCGAGTGAAGGAGAAGGAGGAAGAGAAGGAAGGACTCTCAACTTTGAATACTGACAGCTGACAGAGGACAGCGGGCCAACCCTCTCGCTGAGCTGTGAGAGGAGGGGATTGTATGAGAGGAGTATATGTGGTTGCTCTGATTGTGTTTCTCATTGTGATCCTTCTGCTCCTGCATCCGTTTGATCGTGGTCGTGTGGGCGAGATTCGTGTGGGATTTGCGGGATATAATGTGCCGGGGCATATCGCATACACATACACTATTTTCTCAGGAGTGGAGAGCGGAATTCTTCAGGCATCTCGCGGCGAAAACATATCTCTATCTTTCAATGCAACTGTCAGAAGGGGCACACTTCACATACGCGTCATTGATCCCGAGGAAAATCTCCTGTGGGCAGTCTCTCTGAATCACAGTCGGAGAGGAGATGTGGAAATTCCAGTGCGTGCCAGCGGCATTCATAGAGTGGTCATAGAGGGAGATGAAACAAGCGGAGGTTTTGAAGTTTTGTGGCATACATCATGATGACATGGAGATGAAGGAAATGCGAGTCAGATGTGATGGACAGGAAAGAGGTGGAGGGAAATGAAGGTGCTGGTGTATCCACCGAACAGTCTCATACTTGCGGATCTGGTTGAGCGTTTCGGTCATGAGCCTGTTGTGCTTATGCGTGAGATAGGAGAGCATGTGAGGGATCCTGAGATAGATGCGCCTCCTCTGAATGTGACTGAGGCGGACATAAAGCGTTCTCTGAAGTATGTGTCGGTTGAGGAGCCTGCTGGTCTGAAGGGGAGAATAGGCCTGCTCGCACCGTTGCTCGAGGAGGCGGAAGCCTCCATCATCATGACGGATGCACCGCCGACATACGGATGCATGGGCTGTGCAGTTGCAGACGAACTCTTCAAATATCTCATACGGAATAAGAAAATTCCAACGCTTGAGGTGCGCTATGAGGGCGGAGACAGGATGGAAGAGGTTGTCATGAGGATAAAGGAGTTCCTTGAAAGACTGCATGCCTATGAACGGCGATAGGATAGGGCGATGCGATGGGATATAGTGATGCTGGAAAGAGGGTGAGCGTGTTATGGGAAGTGATTTGGATGAGGGCAAAAGTTGCGCAGATATCCTGTGGAACTGAATACAGTGGCGTTCAGCCTGTATTGAAAGAGATGGCTGAGCGTGCTGGGATTGAGCTTCTGTATCCCGAGATGACGCTTGAGGAGATAGATGCGGCGTGCGAGGAGGTGGGATTCAGGGCCAGGAGCCCGTCGTTGAACATGATGATAGCGAAAGCGGTATCTGCGATGAAGGACCCAACGATAAAAGGAGCGATACTTCTCACATGCTTCAAATGTTCTGAGGGCGCGATTGTGCGTGATCTTGTGAGGAGATACATGCAGGAGCATCGTGGGGAAATACCGATAATCACATACTCAAATGTTGAGAAGCCGAAGGAAGCTGAGATATTTGCGAGGTTTGATGCTCTCAGCACGATAATAACGAAAAAATCCCTTCTGATGAGGCAGCGTCAGGAAGGCACGACAGTGGGCATTGACTCAGGCTCCTCAATGACAAAGGTTGTGGTGATGCATGAGAATGAAATTGCGTCATCAGTGTGGCTGCCGACGACAGATCCATTGGAGAGCGCTGAAAAAGCACTTGAATCAGCGCTTTCAGATGCCTGTATGAAGAGATCGGAGATAGATGCGATAGGCGTTACAGGATACGGCAGAGACATAATTGCGGATGCAATTCGTGCAGATTTGAATATAGAGGAGGTGAGCATTGTCGCGAAGGGAGCAGCAGTGCTCGCAGATGCGCACAGAGGAAATGCAACTGTCATTGACATAGGAGGCATGAGCAATAAACTCCTGCTCATGCGAGATGGCATAGTGAACTCATTCAGCCTCGGCGGAATATGTGGAGGCTCCTCCGGAAGATTTCTTGAGGTTGTATCCCACCGTCTTGATGTTGATGTTGAGGGGCTCGGTGAGCTCGCACTCCGCTCAACGCAGAAATTTGAGCTCCAGAGTTACTGCATGGTTTTCGGCATTCAGAGCCTTGTGGTTGCTCTTGCAAGCGGAATACGCCGTGAGGATGTGGCAGCTGCAGCATGCAGGAGCGTTGCTGAGCAGGTATATGAGAACCAGATGCGCGAGATGACAATAAAACCACCTGTCATATTCGTGGGAGGCGTATCTCTCGTCAAAGGCGTTAAAAAAGAATTTGAGGAAATCATTGGCTCCGAGATCATTGTGCCCCATCACTCACAGTTCGCAGGCGCCGTCGGCATCGCAACAATCGCATCAGGCGTATAGCTGCTATTCCTCCACCTCCACACGCAACCCTGAAACGCCAGCTCTCACATGCATCACTTCCGCACCTTCAGCAATAAGCGCACCTTCTATGCACGCTCTTTTCTCAGCGGGAGAAAGCACAAGAACAGAGCCAACATCCATCTCATCCAAACCGCCAGCGCCTGTCACCTTTGCACCTGTTGCACCAGCTCGCCTGGCAGCACTCACGAAAGCACTCAGATTCTTCGTGACAACTCCTATTGACTCAAGCAACCCGTGATTTATGAAAAAAAGCGTTCCAAGCGTTTTAATATCATTCTCTCTCAGCGCTTCAACGCCAGCTCTCGTTATCTCGGAGGCTGCGTTCAGCAGATATGAGAAAACGGAGGGAAATCTCTCCTTTCTTTCCCTGACTCTCTCAATGATGTTCTTGGTCTTCAATTGCAGCGCAGATGCCCGGAATGCGTGGCTGATAGCGATCATCATGCTTATTTCCTCCTCATCTCGTCTTTCCTCCTTCCTCTTTTCTTTTCCTCCTTTCCCTCCAATCTCATCTCCTGTGCCGCTGCAATCACTGTCGCTGCGAATTCTCAAAACATCCTCTCCGCTCACATGAATGAACCCTCCATAGGAGGATACCGCTGTGTCTATGGGTGATGCAGCACCCTGCACCGCACGCTCAACCTCACGGGCATCTTTTCGTGTTTCATCAGTATCGGATTCAATGCCGAAATATGCCTTAAGCGCAGCAATTGTCGCCACACATGTTGCAGCAGATGAGCCGAGTCCAGCAGATATCGGCACATCTGATTTTATTCTTATCCTGAATCCGCTCTCCGGAATATCATATTTCCCTGTGAGGTGCTCAAGCACTTTTCTGACATAAATCAGACTTTCTTCAGCCTCATAAGACGCACTTATCCTGTTGCCTCTCACTTCCAGTTCAACACCGAGAAGGGGGATGTCCTCCGACACTATCGCAAGAGCACCTTTTTCGTAGTCGGAGACCTCCACCGTCACATATCTGTCTATCGCAGCGGCAAGCGCATCCGCACCATACACAACAAAATGCTCCCCGAACAGTATGAGCTTCGCAGGTGCAAAAGCCCTCACAAGCATTGCGGATTCGCCTCCTTCAACTCATCCCTCGCTCCTGCCTGCTTTTCTTAATGCCTCAATGCTGCTCTTGCGATTGTGAGCTCTGTATTGAGTGATGAGATTGTAAAACTGTGAAATTGTGAGATTGGGATTGGGATTGTGATTGTGATTGGGATTGGGATTGTGAGGGGCAGCATATAATTATGATCTCATGCAGCCTTTGTATGGTGATGTCCGCGCCATTTGCATTTATGCCGACTGTGATGCATCCTGCGTTCCTTCCCGCTATGAAGTCGCTCTCTGTGTCTCCGACAAACATCGCATCCTTCGGATAAACGCCAAGCATCTCGCAGCATTTTAAGATCATCTCAGCATTCGGCTTGCCGACACGCACATCGTCCCTTGTCACAACAGCGTCAAACCTCAGATTGAATTGATTTATGATGAGGAGCGTGTTCTCTCGCGGCGTATTCGTGACAAGTCCCGTTTTAATGTTGCATTCCTTCAATCTGTGAAGCACATCTCTCGCATCCGGAAATAACTTTATGTGGTCGATCAGATCCTTCTGCACATTCATACAATATTCGCCGGCATCATCATCCAACCCGAACTCTGCAAGATTCTCCTTGAGATCAGGTCCCCAGCATCGCTCCCTGAACTCCTCCTCGCTCAACTCGTTGCGACCGAACTTTCGGAGCATAGCATTGAACGCGAGCATCCACGCATGAAAAGAGTCCACAAGAACTCCATCAAGGTCAAATAACACCGCTTTTATTTTCCTCATGCCTTCTCTCCTCATGTTATCCCCCAACTGCATTTCACTCGCTTCATTTCGCATATCTCGCGGCAGTGTAGTAACGTATGATGCGTCCGCTTCATATTCAATTTTGGCAAGATTCAATTTTGGCGAGTCCTCTCCCCATCTGTCCAGCCGGACCAACCGGATCAGGAGCAATGACAAATGATTGTAAGTCTGCTGAAGGTTTCTGAGCAGTTGAATATGCCGACCTCTCCTCATGAATTATGCACCTCGTGCTGCCAATGACCTCGTAATAATATCCGAGGAGAATGAAAAATAATTGGAGTGTGAAGCGAATGAGGGGCGAATGAGGGATCGGAATAAGGGATCAGAGCGAAATGGTGCGTATTATTGCGTTTGTCGGTGCGCCAGCATCAGGCAAGACAGAGGCTGCCGATGTTGCGAGGGAGGAGGGCATCCCCGTTGTTGTGATGGGAGATGTGATAAGAGAGGAGCTTCACCGCAGGGGATTACCACTCAGCGATGAGAATGCGGGGAGAGTTGCGTCAGAGCTGCGTGCGAGGGAGGGTATGGATGCGATAGCGAGAAGATGCATTCCAAAAATAAAGCGTGCACTTCGTTATTCGGATGTTGTTGTGATAGATGGTATTCGTGGAATTGCTGAGGTTGAGGCTTTAAAAAGGGAGTTCGGCGGCGATTTCCTGCTGGTTTGCATTGATGCACCTCTTGAAATACGATACGAACGCATTTTGAAGCGAGGTCGTGGAGATGATGCGCTGAGCATTGAAGAATTCATGCGCAGAGAAGCGAGAGAGAATGCATGGGGTATGAGAGAGGCGATGAGAAATGCAGACATCGTGGTGAGAAACAATTGTTCTCTGGAGGAATTCCGGCGGAGGATAAAGGAGATTATTGATTTAAATGTTTGAAAACAATCGCAACATACATCTTATTTTGATTTGAAGCATGGAGCATGCATGAGTGGGCATTGGCAGAGGCGGTTATAGCATTTCTGATGAGCGCATCACACGGAATGAGGCGTGTGAGGTGCGTGAAGCTGCGGATAGGCGAGTTATATCAGATGGATATGGATATTTTCATCACTGCGTTGCATGAGATAGCCATCGCGGAGGACAGCAAGCGCTTCGCAGATATGAAGATAACATGGGAAAAAGAGAAAGCATTATTCAAATGCAGACACTGCGGAAATGAATGGAATTTCAAAAGGCGCGAAGACGATGAGGAAAATGAGGCAATACATTTCCTTCCGGAGCTCATACATGCGTTCTCACGGTGTCCCGCATGTGGATGTCCTGATTTTGATGTCGTGCGTGGAAAAGGAATTCTCGTAGAGCGCATAGAAGGGGAGCAGCAATGACCACAGAGCAGCTTATGATGGTAAACGACTCCTCTCCGAAGGCGGGGGTGGAATGCTTGCGCCGTCGTGCGCAGGTTGTTTTTTAAGGAGCAGCAGCCATCATGCGGAGACCGGGATGCTCCCCCAGTCACAGGCGCTGTAGAAGACCAGGCGCTGTAGAAGAGCACCCTGCCCGCTCCGATGTCCGAGTGATGGCAGCCCCGAGGGGGCCGATACGGGTTTTCACGTCCCGGCCGAGTATCGGCGTGAAACGGGGTGAGAGATGAGAGTTCCAGTTGTGAGCGTTGATGGAAAGCCTCTGATGCCCACGAAGCCAGCGAAGGCGAGAAAGATTATGAGAGATGGCGTAGCGGTCGGCAAATTCAACAAGCTCGATATTGTGCAAATGCTGATTCCAGTTGGAGACAGAACGCAGGATGTCAGTCTTGCGGTTGATCCAGGCTCCAAATACGATGGCTATGCGGTTAGAACTGGTAGTGCGGTTGGAACTGATAGAGAGAGATATCCTCAAGGAAATGGCGAATATGCCTTCAAAGGTTGCAGATAAAATAATCATCATTGTGCAAGATTTCCCAATTAAGAGGACAGCTGTTGAGGATGTTGCACCACTATACGAGAAATGATGGAAAATACTTCAGCACGGTTGAAACGGTAAAACGATGTTATACAGGGCATTGAGGGAGATTGCCAACCTCATAACTTTCAAAGGTTGGCAGACCGCTGAAGCCAGAGAGAAATACAAAATTGCGAAATCAACAAAGAAAGACCTTATTGCTCCAGAAAGCCATGCGAACGATGCTGTTGCGCTGCTATGCCTTCTTTGTGATGGAAATGTCAACAGTGAAGCTTCATTCTGGTATTGGCAGCGACCTGAGCTTGTGAGAAGGAGTCTGCATAGAGATAAAAGGGAGGCATAAGACCTCGTTTCGGAGGAACATCAAACGGCGGAGGAAAGGATATTTCGTGGAAGCTGAGGAAGCAGGTAAGGTTTACAGAGGCTGGGTGTGCGGTTTGCCTGGAAAGAAAAAAGTCGTAGGCGTCATGGATGCGTTTGGGAAGCGGATAGGGCAGTTTGCGGTGAATAGGGTGAGGTTGCTATGCAGAAGGACAGGCGTGATGTGGATGGCTCCCTCGCATTATATCTTGAATAAGCGCAAACTCAGGAGCGCCTCATAAATGCCTGAGCAGACTGTTGGAGAATCGTTTAAACGCCACATGCGCAGAGAGAAAGACAAATTAAAATAATCCCCATTGCTGCCTCACCTGCTTATTATATGCTACGATGATTATCAGTTTTTCATTACAATGCACTTCCAAAGACTGAGCCCGTTTCTACAATTTTGCAAAATTTCCTCAGTCTTTGACAGATGGTCCATACTTTGGTTTCAGAATAATTTTTTCGTTCAATCTATTCTGCTTTATCTATCTTTTTCTGATTCTTTCATGTTTTTTAGTTTTTAAGTGTTTCTGTGTTTCTGTGCAGAAAAGAGATTATTGCGACAGGAGATGCTCTCCCAATCCTTAAAAATATGAAACTCCTCTTATTTGAACTGGATTCAGTCTGACTGCCCTCGCCACACTTTCGCATGTTGAAACAGAAAGATAAGTTATACAACACTCAGGAAACAAAGCATATCGCATCCAGTCTGGTTTTGTGTCCTGAGCGTAGCGTTTTAATCGAAAAATCAAGGAAAGATCGGAGAAAATTATCTATGATGTTGCCGATGAATCAGGGATCAAAGTTCTCAATATTGCCACAAGATTATCTCCACTTATTTCAGCTTATCCAATTATTCCACAAAATAGAGGATAAAGAGGAGAAATATTCTAAATAGTTTCCCAAATTGCTTAAGCTCTGAATTGCTTAAGCTCTCATCGCTATGGACACATGTTGCAACAATCGTAAAATAATGGATGAAGCAAATAATGGAAAGCTTTTTGGAGAGGGAATGCGCTGACTTCCAGAAAGATTTGAGAGGGGGAGATGCAGAGCTTTATTCCGCAACCAAACAGCAAGCTGCTGTTAAGAAAACTGTTAAGAAAAATCAGAAAGCGGAACAGTGGAAAACTGAAAATCCTCTTATTGAAAATTCTCTTATTTTGAGAGACGACGTCTATGATGGTGACCGGCAACAGGCTATCGGAATATAAACACATGGGAGGCTGAATCTACCTGTTAATTGCGAAATAAATATGACTTGGAGATCAGGAGGCTGATGAGAAGGAAGAATGATTGGTTCGTTCACATAACGGTTGAGAAAGAAGTTGAGATTATACGAGAATGCGTTTATTGATTTGGATGATTTAGATAAGCTACTGTCGTTTTCACCGCCAATCCAAGACCGAAATTCTATGGGAAGAAGTTAATGAGGGTGGGCTATTACATAGAAGGTCGGAAAAGCTGAAGATTTCAAGTGACAGAGCTGAGGTAAGAAAACAAGATTTTTGTTATCATCTATCTCAGTTCATTGAATAGTTTGAGATGCAGCGGGGTCCGCCTTGAGGGATTGAACTGAATGCAGACTGGATCATTAAACGAAACGAGCCCTTGTTCTCAATGGCATGGTCTGTTGACTCAGCCCCTTCCTCAACCGATCGTATCCTCAACCGATCAACCTCAACCGATCAGATAATCGATGAACTTCCTGACGGCTTTTCCGCGATGAGACACGCTGTTCTTCTCCTCAGTCGTCATCTCGGCGAATGTCTTTCCCTCATATTCAAATATCGGATCAAAACCAAAGCCGCCTGAACCCCTCTCACTATCGGCTATCCTGCCCTCCGTTATGCCGACAAATATCTTCACATCACCTGGTGCGGGCATGCAATTGTGAGCGCGAGCGTCGGAGCAAATGTCAAAAAAATCATAAGAGCGCGATGAATTTGATGCGTGCGATGAAGAGGAGAAAGCGATGACTGATTTGAAGAATGCGCGCCTCTCATCACCTTCAAGCCCACTCATAAGCTTCAAAATACCTTCATTTCCTATTTTGCTGAACACAAATGAAGAGAATGCACCGGGAAATCCCTTCAATGCAGGGATAAAAAGGCCTGAATCCTCCAGAAAGAATGGTTCACTCACATAGCACTCCTTCATGATGAAGTATGCAGCGCTTTTCGCCACAAACTCAATTTCTTCATGCTGAATTTCAGGATATTTCAACGGGAGATGTGATATCTCAATATCTGATCTCCGCGAGATATTCCTCACTATATCCTGCACCTCACGAAATTTATGCACATTTGAAGTGATAAACAGTATTTTCAATGCACACACCCCCCATCATCCATCATTTTCCGCCTCTTTATAGTTTTACTCATCACATATCACCTCACGCAAGTGGCGTTGCATGGCAATATCGGCAATATCGGCAACATCAGCGACATCAGCAACATCTCATGAATCATCGGACATCACCATCTTCACAATCCCGCGCACCGCAACCACAGAAGGAGAGTCATCGGGAAGATTGACAACAGGAATTCCCTCAATGTCAAAACGGGCGACGCTCTGATCATATGGAATGAATGCGGATATCTCAATCCCATGCCTGCGAGCAGCAGCCTCTATGCGCTTCTTCGTCTCTTCTGTTGTTATTTTGTTTGCAACGAAGAACATGTTTCTCACATCAACATCCAATTCGCGCGCTATCTCAATCAATCTCAGCGCTGTTCTTATGCTCTTCATTGTTTCATCAATGACGACAATCATCACATCAACATCCTGCGTTGTCCTTCTGCTGAGATGCTCAAGACCTGCCTCGCAGTCTATGACAGTGAAATCGTAGTTCCGGGAGAGTGCATCTATCGCTGCACGCAGTATGTGATTTACGGGGCAGTAGCATCCGGGCCCCTCAGGACGCCCCATCACAATGAGGTCAAATCCATGCTCCTCAACCATTATCTCTGCAATCTTCGCCTCAAATCGTATGCGGATGTCCATTCCTATTTCTCTCTGCTTCTCCTCCAGAATTTTCTCCCTTATGTCCCCAACGGTCTTCTCATATGAGACGCCGAGCGCATCTGCAAGATTCGCATCAGGGTCAGCATCTATCGCAAGCACACAACATCCGACCCCGCTCCTGTCGCACTCAGCAAGTATCTCCCTGATGAGAAGCGCTGATATCATTGTTTTTCCCGAGCCCCCCTTGCCAGAAACGCTTATAACTCTCCTTTTCATATCCCTCTCCCATCCTCTTGCTTTTTTTGATATCATATCTCATGCCGCTGTTTCTGCAATCTCCCCAGTTTCTCACTTCTCGCCACAAATAATCTGCACAGAGTTCGCAAATTCGTGGATACGGCTATTGCAATAAAAGCAATACGAAAGAAAACTGTGTTAAACTCAGCAAATATAGCGCACACGAATATTATAAATATGCGTTCATCCCTCTTAGCAGGTATGAATCTGAAAATTCCCTCATGTTTTTCAATTTTATCGCGGTAGATTTCGCCGAATTTTGATGCTGTGTAGCTGACAAGCGATGCACCTGTGAGAGCTGCGATGAAAAGTGAGATGTTGATGAGCATTTCATGATGAGATAAATGATGAGTGAAGTGATAACTGGCAGCAAATAATATTGCTGACAGGATGAAAACATCGGCATATCTGTCAAGAACTGAATCGTAAAATCCTCCAAAACCTGTTGTTCTCATCTTCAGTCTCGCTATCTCGCCGTCCACTCCATCAATCACGGAGGAGATCTGAGCTATAATTCCCCCCATGACATAAGAATATGGAATGAAAGCATGTGACATGAAGAAGAAAGCGGAGATTATGGAGAGAATGAAAGAGATGGAGGTGATCACATTGGGACTTATATCGTATGAACACAGCCATTTTGATATGCGCAATGAAATCTTTCTGTTCAGATATTTTGAAATTATGCCATCTTCAGGCTTCACAAGACTCTTAAGAATCTCATTTTCAGCATTTTTCAGGTCTTCAACAGTGTCAATATCTGCCCAAAATGCATTTATTTTGTGCGTTTTCATTCTGGCTTCCCTGACAATCTCCGACCATTCAACTTTTTCCTTCTTTGAGAACGCGCGCTCAAGTATATTGAAAACATGAGGTGTGCATATGAATGCGCCCGTGTCTATGTATGTCCAATCCGGGATGTTCTTGCCTATGTCCGCGACAGAGCCGTCTTCCGTGCGTATTTTGGTTGCTTCCTCAATATCAAGCGCTGCGTCGCTGTCACATACGATAGCTGTCATACGGGGAGAATGTGCTGCCGCTGATGATTCCTCAGATAATGCGAAATCTCTGACTGCCGTCAGAAATTCTTCGCTGAATATGTGATCCCCCATAAGCACAACGAAAACATTTTCGTTTTTGAGGATTTTCTCCGCACAGAGAACAGAGTAAGCATTGCCACGATCGATATTGTCATTATGCACAAATTCAACTTCTTCACCTTTGAGCAGCTCCTTTATGATTTCTGATTTGTATCCCGCGACAACCGCAACATCAAAACCAAGTTTTTTCAATATTAAAAAATTGCGGAGGAGTATGGGAACGCCGCACACTTTTATTGATGGTTTAGGCTTCTCTGCTGTCAGGTTCTGCAACCTCCTCCCTCTCCCTGCTGCCAATATCAACGCTTTCATAGCCTATCCACGATTTCACCATCTCAAATGCGAAGATTTTTGGTATAGATTTGGCCTCCCTCGGACCTGGCATTTTCATGTAGAACGCGTTTATCGGATATATAGTGCCGTATTCACCGCGCTCTATGGCTATTTTTCCGAGTCTTATGAGGTCTATTATCATGCCCGCGAGAGCCGGGCTGTCGTTTATGCGTGCCACTATCATTATCTCGTCCTCAGCGCCGTTGAATGAGATGTACGGTATGTGCATCGCAACGAACTTCTTGTCTCCGAGAGGCTCAAGATATCCCGTTGGTTTTATGAAGTGAGGCACATCATATCCCAGAATATCGCGAACGATTGAGCTCTTCGTTGTCTCTTTCGCCTGATTCCTATCAGGCTCCATGAGACTCAGGAAATCACTGTTCCCTCCTATGTTGAACTGAGATATGCAGAGCACCCTCCGACCTCTCTGCCGCATGTGTTCCAGGATGTCAGCGGTGAGAGGGGTTGCACCGCTTGCGCCGTCATCACCGAATATGACGCAGAAGTTCCTTCTTGCAAGATCAACGCATGCGGGATCATTCGCTATCTGAGCTGGAATGCAGTTTATGAAAACCGATGGGCGCTCATACTGCGTGACAGAGTAAAAATACAGCTGTGATGGAGATACTCTGTCATAAAGATTCTCCTTTATCGCTTTCTCAAGCTCTGCGGCATTGTAGAAGGGCCTCACGTTCTCCGTTGTTATCAGGTTGACGAATATCTCCACATCCGCACGCTCGTATTCATCAACAAGACGCCACACTGTCTCCTCAAGATCCTCATTCGCAGAACCCCGAGAATAACCCATATTCACCGTGTAATCGTTCTCAAATCTCATCTCAACACTCCAATACGACCGCACAACCTCTGAAAGCCGCCTGCCGACTTTTTGCTCATCAACATCAAACGAGAGCACAATCTCAATGTCCTCTATGCTCTTCGGTATGTCCGTGAGAGGTATGCCATCATACCCTATCTCTCCCTCCTTTATACGCTGAAGACCCACAGCAAGTATAGACGCCACATATCCCTGCCCAAAAATCGCTGTCCTCATAATTTATCACCTCCTAAATGGGACAATATTTATCAATATACTCAACATATAAATACTTTAGCAATTTCACTCACACAGCGGCAGCACACTCATCACTCACAACCAATCACAGCATGCTGGATGCAGCAAGTATGCATGCACCCTTTGCAACTGCAATTTCGTCCTTTAATACCTCTATTCTCGGCAGAAAACCGCGCATTAGATAACAATATATACGGTTTTCAAGAATTTTTGCATCAAACTGCATCCCTATTCTGCCGCCAAAAACAACTGCTGAAGGATCAAGAAGCATGACTGCGTTCGCAATTGCTCTGCAAAAATCATCAAATCCCTCAGTTTCATATATGAAATTGCGATTTTCGGCCATGAGATCCTTCACACTCTTCCCATATTTCTGCTCAAGCGCCCATCCGCTGAAATAGCATTCAAGATGGTCTTTTCCGCCGCATCTGCATCTCAGGTTCTCCTGTTTTCCAGTGTCAGAGCGCGAGCTTCTCCCCGTTGTCCAGTGTCCTATTTCGCCCGCTATCCCCCCACCTCTGTATATCTCTCCGTTCACTATTATGCCGCTGCCTATGCCCGTGCCCACAGTGACAGCGAGCAAGCTCGCATGACCGAGAATCTCATGTGCGAACATAGCAAAGCAGTTCGCATCATTGTCCAGAAACACAGGGACATCAAGCGCATCTCTGAGATTCAAAGGCGCTTCAGGCGATGGCAAATTGGGAGCATGTATTATATTGCCGCTTTTCAACCATGCAGCCACACCAATACCGACGGCATCAACATCCATTATGGACACTGTTTCCTGAATTTTTTCACAGATATCATCAATATTTTCAGTGTGCAAAGTCATTATATGTCTATATTTCCCATCTGAGAAAAAAACAACATCTATGTTCGTGCCGCCTATATCAACACCTATTATCTTCATCATGTTATATTTGCCTCGCGTTTTATTTAATTGTGACAGCGGATTCAGTAATTGTGACAGCGGATTCAGTGAGTCGGCGTCGCAAATGGCGTCGCAAAGCGTTATTGGCGTCGCAAAGCGTTAGTGAACTACCCCGCCCTGACGGAAGGGGCTTCCCGCTTCACAGAGAGAACTTGCCCCTCGATCACATTCCGATAGGGAATCACGAAGGGTAGAGGTTCTCTCTCCACAGGCGTTGGGACTGTCCCAGCCCCACATCTGAGATGTTTAGGGAGGCGTTGAAGTCTCTGTCCGCCTCCCCATCTTGGGCAGGTAAACCATCTATCTTTCAAAGAAAGATCCTCAAAAAAGCCACATTTAGCACACCTCTTTGAAGTATTTGCAGCCCCAACCCTCACCACTTTCCAGCTCTTTCAGCCTTGAAGGCGAGCAGTGAGAGGAACTTGGACCAAGCAGCATCGTAAATGTGTCTGTTCAGGGTCGGGGATTTTCCATTTTCAACTAAATCTTTCACATCCAGATCTTCAACGCAGATTACATCGTAGTTGTTGATGTAATAACGAGGTGCAGGAAATCCAACCGCTGGTTGTTCAGTTTCTCGTGGAGTTTTGCAAGCTTAAGCCTGACTTTCTCTCTTTTTCGTGATCCCTTCTGCTTTCTCGACAGCTCTTTTTGAACTTTCTTGATTTTCTCAAGCGTTCTGTCGATGAACTTCGGATTCTCGAAAGCTATTCCGTCTGAATCCACGCAGAAGTGATGAATACCCTGGTCCAAAGCTACAACTCTGCCCGTTTTTGGTAGAGGTTCTTCATCAACCTCAGCCTGCACCATGGCGAACCACTTTCCAGTTTTAGTCCTCCTGACGATTATCCGATCCTGCCATCAATCGGACGATGAAGCTTTATCGGAATTTCATCTACTTTTGAAAGAATGAGCCTCTTTCTCTCAATTTTGAAGCCAGACTGGTTGAAGTTCATGGTTTTGAACGATTTGACCCTAGCTGATAATCCACCATCTGCAAAACTTTTGAGCATTCTTCAGCTCTGGCCTCTCTTGCTTCAGCTTTACGATTAGAGCTTGAGTATATTTCCAATTTATCTTTCTACCCTTTTTTCTTGCCTTGTTGACTTCTTCAAGCAGCTTATTGTATAAGCGGCGACATAACTCAAGCTGTTCATTTAGTCTTGTTTCAGCTGTCTTCGAAGGATAGATGCGGAATTTGTAGCTAATCAGCATCGTTTTCACCTTGCGATTCCACGTTCAGAACATCTAATGTAACCTGTCCAGTTGTCGCTAAGAAGTATGACGAGAAGACGTTTTTCCACAGCTTCTTCTTCTGGGAACTTCCGCCTTATCTCCCTTGAAGTTATCGTTTTCAGAGCGTTGATTTAGGGATGTCCAGAGTTTGTTTTGAATAAGATATGGATGTGATCGACATCACATTCTATTGCGAGAACTTCAACATCGAAAGTCCCTGAAATTTCGTTTTCTGTTTGAGAAAATCAATGATTTTATCGTTTGTGAATACTTTTCTGCGATACTTTACTACGAAGATGAGGTGATAGTGAAGAGAGTGGACTGAATGAGCTCCTTAAGTTTGTATTTCATAGTTACATTTTTCTTGCTTGAACTAATATAAAACTTACATCCATCCTTCCCCCTTCCGCCTCCTCTGCTGTATCCCCTCGCTTTCGCAAGGGGACTTGGCAGCAACAGAAAGTTAAAATGAGAAGAGAAAAATGGGAAGGGAGAAGGAAATGTGGAAGATGAAGTGGAAAGGAGGCGAGATAGATGGCGAGGAAGCCAGCACGCATGTATAGAAGGCTTGATGGGAAGGCATATGTGCGCAGAGAGTATATGAGAGGTGTTCCGGGGAGCAAGATCATGATTTTTGACATGGGCAATCCAAATGCCGATTTTCCAGTCACGGTATCACTCGTCTCTGAAGAAGCGTGTCAGATAAGACACAACGCGCTTGAATCCGCGAGGATCTCAGCAAACAAGTATCTCATGCGCCGCGTGGGTCGCAACAATTACCACTTCAAAGTGCGTGTGTATCCACATCATGTGCTGCGTGAACACAAATTGGCAGTGGGAGCGGGCGCTGACAGAATTTCAAGCGGAATGCGAAGGGCGTTCGGAAGACCTGTCGGAACAGCCGCACGCGTCAAAGCCGGGCAGAGCATAATGAGCGTGCGTGTTTACCCTGAAAACTATGAGTCTGCAAGAGAGGCGCTGAAGCGTGCATCTTACAAACTTCCAACTCCCTGCAAAATTGTCATTGAAAAAGGTGCAGAGCTCTTATGAGCTCGCACCTCCGCTGCTCTACTTTTTACGCACAGCATCACAGGCAGAGAAACTCCATCGCAACATAATAATCCCGTGAATGACCGCAAGATGGACATTCCTCAGGAGGTTCCGTCCCATAATGTATATAACCGCACTCAAGGCAGACCCAGGCGATCTCCCCGTCACGCCTGAACATTGTTCCACTTTCAACTGCATCAAGAATTTTTCTGAAGCGATCCTCGTGATGCTTCTCGGCTGTTGCGATCGCCCTCAATTTCTCTGCAATGTCGCTCAACCCCTCCCGCTCCGCCTCATCGGCAAATTCAGGATACATCTTCGTATGCTCGTAGTTCTCCCCCTCTATCGCAGCCTTCAGATTTTCTGAAGTGCTCCCCAGTGTCAAAGGAACCTCCACAGGCACTGCAATCGCCGAATACTCTTTTTTCAAACGCTGAATCATATCAAAAAGCGTCTCAGCATGCTCCTTTTCATTGTCCGCGGTCTCAATGAAAACATTTGATACGAAAACAAAACCCTCATCTCTCGCCACTTTAGCATAAAATGTGTAGCGGTTCCTTGCCATACTCTCCCCTGTGAATGCCTTGACAATATTCTCAAGCGTCCCCATTTCCCTCTCACTCCCTCTCCCTTCCTCTTTCCCTCTTTCTTTTTTTCTTTTTTCCCTTTCCTCTTCTTTATTCTTTTCTTTTTGTTTCTTTTTGTATTTTCCAATTCTGTATGGGATTGTTGTACGGGATTGCAGGATCGGAGGATCGGAAGATCAGAGAATTGTGGGATCATAAAGGAGATTTATCATCAGTTTGAGGAGGCCGCCTGTGCTGTTGGAGTCTGCTGTGGCACATTTTTTTAAGATAGGAGATCACATGAAGAATGTATGAGCAGGCATCAGAAGCGTATATCCGCACCATCCAGCTGGCCACTGGAGAGGAAGAGATCCCACTGGACAGTGAAGCCCATGCCAGGACCTCATCCGAAGGACAGGAGCATGCCTCTGCTTATGTTGGTCAGAGATGTGCTGAAACTCGCGGATAACAGCAGAGAGGCAAGGAAAATACTGGTGGAGGGTCACATAATCGTGAACGGGAGAGTCAGGAAGAACTACAAATTTCCCGTTGGCATTTTTGATGTGATTTCCATACCGCGATTGAATGAGCATTATGTGATGTTGATGGATAGAAGAGGCATTCTCACACTGATCGGCATAGATGAAAAAGATGCCAATATGAAACTGTGCAAAGTTCGCGGTAAAGTTGTGCTGAAAGGTGGAAGAATTCAGTTGAATATGCATGATGGAAGGAACATGATATGCGATAACGAATTTGGAAGGGAGGTGAAGACGCTCGATTCACTGCTGATCTCTCTGGATGACGGAAGTGTTGTCAGACATCTCCCTTTCAAACAGGGAAGCAATGTAATCGTGTTTGGCGGCAGGCATACCACGCGAATCGGCAGGGTGATATCGCGGGAGATAAGGAGGAGCTCGGAACCGAACATCGTGAGGATAGAAGGTCTCGGATTCTGCAGGGGACTGTCCGCTGAGAGCGGCAGCGAGGGGGCTGTTGGAGCGTTTGAGACGATAGAGGACTATGTGTTTGTGATAGGCACTGATAAAATAGAAGTGCCCGGCATCTCATTGGCGTGACATGCGTGATGTGCTGAGCGGATGTTTGCGCAACTCGCTGAGGAGGGAGATGGGAAGATGACGGAAGAAGCAGGAAGCTCTGTCTCAGAAGAGAATGCAGCGGAAATTGGGTCTGATGAAGAAATTGAGAGAGAGGCTGAAGAGATTGTTGAAGACACAGAGGAGCTCACAGCGGAGGCTGAGGAGCGCGAGAAGCAGAAAGATGAGAAAGTGAGCGATGAGAGAGCTGCTGAGAGGAAGGCGGGCAGGGAGGAGAATCCCATGAGACGGGTTGAGATAGACAAGGTTGTCATAAACATAGGTGTCGGGCAGAGCGGTGAGAAGTTGAAGAATGCTGAAAAAATACTTGAGCGCATAACAGGTCAGAAGCCTGTTGAGACTCTTGCAAAGCGCACAATTCAACCCTTTGGCATAAAGAGAGGAGAGCCAATAGGCTGCAAGGTGACACTGCGGAAGGAGCGTGCGGTGAAATTTTTGAGAGATGTGTTCAGGATACAGAACCGCATTTATGAGAGCCAGTTTGACAATTTTGGCAATCTCTCGTTCGGAATTGAGGAGCACACAGACCTCGGCATCCCATACGATCCCGCTGTCGGAATACTGGGGATGGATGTCTCAGTATCGCTCAAAAGAGCAGGATTCAGAATAAAATATCGCAGGATACAGCGCAGAAAACTGCCGAGAAAACATATGATAACGCGTGAGGAGGGGATCGCCTTTTTCATGCGGGAGTTCGGTGTGAAGGTCATTGAGGAATAACACTCACCACATTGACGCCACATTGGCGTCCACCTGCCGCCAGCTGTTTGTCAAAATTGTTTCTGTTGAGGACAGCCATGTTCAGTCACAACATTCAATGATGAAACTCTCCTCCTTTTTTATGCTGATTTTCTTTTGCAGGAACTTCTCCACAATGTATATATTCGTGCGAAGATGTCCTGTTATCTCACGAACTTTGAATGCTGAATGTTCATCTGAAAGTGCGATATACGGTATGAGCTGGTCCGCAAGATGCACATCAACTGTTGATTCTGATTCCAATTCGCGTAGAAGAGAGAATGCCGCATCTCTCCCCACTTCTTCAGCTGGCTTTCCGGGCTCTCCAAGCGCACTTCCACTCTTGTAATTTCGCCAAAGCGTGATTCCGCTCCCCACTCCTTCCTTACTTTTTCTTTTTCTGCTCCCGCTCATCCCTCTGACGCTCCTATCAACGCTTCCACCACCATAACCATCGCTCTCACTGAGTCCTCCGCCATTCTCATCGGAGGTCTCCACAAGAATGTCGGTGCGGTATCCGTGCTCACTGAGTATCTCTCTTGCGGAATTTGCCTGACGGGATGCGACATGCGCGGGCAATCCACGGCAGTGGGAGATTCCCCTCACATCATTGACGGTCTCTTCCATCACGAAGAAACCGCTCAACTTCCGCACAGGCTTCACACGCACGCGAACAACACCGCCACCCCTCGGATAATATCCCCGCTTTATAAGCGAAATCTCAACATCACACCCCATCTCAGAAATCGCTCTCACAAATAGAAAGCGATAAAAGTCTATCGGAGGCGACCACCTCACATCAGTTCCCCCCCTTACTGTCAGTTCAGTTGTCCCATTGGCAAATAACGCAACTGGAACAACGCACTGAAGCAACAGAGTTATGCTGCCCGCAGTTCCTATATCAATATCCTTTTTCAACGCTTCCGGACTCTCTGGCGAGAATCTCAGGCGTTTTGAGCGCAGTTTCAAGCCCTCAACATTCGCATTCGTCATCTCAGCAACAGTCTTAACCGCATTCAAATGCTGTGCCTGAAGCCCGGGATTAGGACGATTCGCTCTTATGTTGTATATCTCCACTTCCTCACCGGTGATTGCGGATAGCGCAACCGCTGTTCTTATTATCTGACCTCCTCCCTCCCCGAAAGAGCCGTCAATCTCTATCATTTTTTTCTCCTCTCCTCCATTTCCTCCATTTCCTCTATTTGTGCTCCCTCATCTACCCGCTTTTGCTGAGCTTGAACTGCATTGGATGAGGAGCGAGTGTGACAGCGCAGCCAATGGTTCTCTCTGATCCCGCCTCTGAGATCGCCCGCCCTCGCTATGCGCCATGCCTCGGAGACCGCAAGCAACCCATCCAGATCCGATATTCTGCTTATTATTCTCATTATTTTGAACATTTTACATTATATTTTCCAATGTTCGCAATTCGATTTCACAATTAAACTCCTATTCCAACAAGAAACTGATTCAAACTCTCAAAAATAATTTAACTATTTCCTCCAGCTAAGGTGATATTATTGTTAATAGAAAGCTATTTATAAGATATTTGATAAAATATTGTGATGATGAGGGGAAAAACAGGTTTTTTGATGAGGTGTTTTGTGGGATTTGCCCGCGGGAGTGAGGGGCGCCGTTTGTCGGCGGCGTTTTCCGCTGTTGCACCTGTCATGATTATAATTGTGATATCATTGATCGCTGTGACGCCATCCTCGGCGGTTCTCACTGATGGAGGTGGGGGGGACGGGAACATCACGGTCAACGCGTCTGTGATGCCACCTGAGGCGGATATTGGAAGTGGCGTGAGGGTGAGGTTATGTGTTGAATCAACGATCTCAGACACTGAATACAGGGGAGTGGATGTTGTTCTTGTCACTGACCTTTCAGGGAGTATGAACAGAGACGGAAAGATAGACGCGGCGAAAGAAGCACTTCACACATTCATTGACCTTGCGTCAGACGATATGTACATAGGACTGGCTTCATTCAGCAATGCCGACAGGCTGTACAGCGAGGATACATGGGACAGATGGGTTGAACAGGAGGTCAACGGATCATCTCCCTTTCATCCATATGAATGTTTCAACGATACTTCAAAATGCAGTCCCTCGCAGTATCACGATTACTATGGTAACGGATATTCAGACGCAAATATAGATGCTGTTTTCACGAGAGATAAAGCACTGCTGCATAATACTGTGAGCAGTTACAGAGCCAGAGGAGGGACGAACATAGCAGGTGGTATAAATGCGGCGAGGAAAATGTTCAATGAGTCCGGAAATGCAAGCCACTTGAAAGTAATAGTGCTTATGTCGGACGGCATTGCGACCATGGCGCCTGTAGAGCCCGATTCGCTCCTCGCATACATGCCGAGCGACTGGGTTCCCGACAGAAGTCAGACGGCGAGAATTGCTGCATTGAAGGCAGCTGATGCTGCAAAATCGGAGGGCATCATAATATACGCGATAGGTTTCGGAAGCGATGCGGACGAAGAGACATTGCAGGAGATCGCAACATCAGAGGACCACTACTACTTTGCTCCTGACAGCAACGACCTCGTGGAGATATACAATCAGATAGTGACGGAGATAAAAGAGACCGCAAAGAATGTTCGTGTTGTCTATGTGCCGCCATCAAATGTCACATACATTGGAAACGCATCTGTTGCTCCTGACATATCAACTGAAAACACAGTGCAATGGTTCGTTGGCGATCTGAACGATGAGAACAGATCATGGTGTGTTGAGTTTGATGTGCTGCCTTCAGTTTCATTTGATGATGTCGCACCGGACATCACAGAATCAACATCAGGATGCAGCATAGAGGTGCACGGTGAAAAAACCGTGAATGTGGTGTCAGAGGACTCATATACATCATACTTCAAAGACGGTGAAGAGCGTAAAACGCACTTCCCTTATGTTTCTGTCGATGTGATTCTTCATTTCGGAATCACGCTCAGCAAGCCACAGCCCTCATACATAGGGTCGCCCGTCGGAATGCATGTATCCTCCTTCGGAAAGGAAGGCAATTATTCAGTGATCGTTGACGAATATGCAATAGCTGACGGTGTTATACCGGGATGCATGAACATCACATGGATACCAATGACGAGCGGCATTCATAACATAGGAATAAAGGCGAATGTCGCAGATTATCATCTGCATGTTCCCCTATATGAGGAGATCATATGGATAAAACGCGTCAGCAGTTGAAACAGCATCATATCGCCTCGCGGAAAGGAGAATGATGAGGGCCAATTTTCATCCTGAGTGTCAATTTTCTGACCGATCGGGAGGTTCACCACTCCCCCCGTCAAGCGGTTTGTGTTTGTGTTTGTGAGTCCGACGTGTTCTGATAACACCACCTCACCATGTTGAGCGAACATCCTGCAGGACCTGTTCCAGCCATAGCTCCTCAAACTTCCAAACTCTTCCTCTCTCTTCCTTGACTGTTATGGAGCAAAAAATCTCGGCTCCCTGTTTGAAAGAGCTGAAGACTCAACCAGGCTCCTTTCTCCAATGCTTTCATTTAATGAACGATATTCTATTTTATCAAGAATGGTTTCTTCAACCTCACACCAGGCACTTAAGGAATAGGCTGTCAATGCATTCCCTGATAAACCATCTGGATGATTTTATTCCTTTCAATGTCAAATTCATTCAGTAACTCAATCAGTTTTCTATACCGTCACCATAAAAATTATTTATTTTGTTTTATGCTTATTCGGACATGCCCGTGAGTCTGTGAGTCTGTGAGTTTTCATGTGAACAGCTCTCCAACTCATGTCTATTTTCATGTGAGATCAAATATCCAGCGTATGATTGCGATTGAGAGCAGGAACGCCCCCTCAGCTCTTGAGAGCTTCCAGCCAGTTCGCATGAACACGAGTATGAGGAACACCATCAGCGAGAGCATGCAAACACTCACCCTTGCGTGAGGCACAACAATCAGCGGACGTATCATGCCTGCCAGACCGAGAACGCCCACGCAGTTGAATATGTCACTTCCTATGAGTGTTCCAGCAGAAATTTCGTGGTGTCCTTTCAATGCGGCGACGAGCGAAGTGACGAATTCTGGTGCTGAAGTTCCTGCTGCAACTATCGTGACGCCGACTATCCATTCTGAGATTCCAGCCGCTCTTGCAAGCGTGCGTGCTGATTCAACGAGGAAATGCGAGCCCGTGACAACTGCTGACAGACCGCATATCAGCAGAGCTGCACTTCCTGTGATTTGAGCGATGCTGTCATCACTTCCATCACCTGCGCTGCTTTCTTCATCATTCTCCACTTCCTCCAATCCTCTCACTTCCGCTTTCCTCTTTTTGAGAAGATAACATAGATACAGGAAGAGCAATAAGAAGAGGAATGCACCTTCTATCTGCGACAGTTCAAGGTCATACAGGAAAAAAGAGAGGAGTAATGTCGTGATTGCGAGAAACATGCAATCGCGATACACCATTTCTCTCGTTGTTTTTATGTGTGTGATGACTGCAATGCCTCCAAGTATGAATCCGAGATTGAATATGTTTGAGCCAACGATGTTCGCAACGGATATGGAGGAGTATCCCTTCAGAGCCGCTCCTATGCTGACGGCGAATTCAGGTGCCGATGTTCCAAACGCGACGACCGTGAGCCCTATTATGACCTCTGATATGCCCATTGATTTTGCGATGCGGGATGCATTGTCAACAGTCAGCCTCGCGCCGAGCCATAGCGCAATCATTGATATCAGGACAAGCATTACTTCCGTCAGCATAGTTCATCCTCAGTTCTCCAGAACACTCATCACTAATCACTCATATTTCAACGCATCTATGGGACTGAGCATTGACGCCCTCCATGCGGGATAGAGACCTGAGAGGACACTTGTTGCGATGCCGAAAGAGATTCCGAAGATTATGCACAAAATGGAAGAAGGAGCGAGAAGATATGAAGTCTTCTGCATCCAGAAGGAGAGAATGAGGAAGCCGCCGCCGAAGCTCAGGACGCCACCGATCGCACTGCCCGCAAGACCAAGAAGTAATGATTCGTAGAGAAACATACACATGACCCCGATACGAGAAGTGCCTATCGCCCTCATGATGCCTATCTCCTTGGTCCGCTCAACAACAGACATGGTCATCACATTAAGAATGCTTACACCAGCTACAACAAGCGAAATAGCACCAATTCCAAGCAGAAATACTGATATTTTTGCAAATGCTTCTTCAAAAGTCTCCATTAAACGTCTTAAATCAAGCACTGATACTTTTTCCTCTCTCTTATTCAGCCTTTTTTCAATAGATTCCTTGACTTTTTCAACATTTTCAATGCTATCAACGCGCACTATGAGATAATTGTATTTTGAAATGTTGAACATGCGCTCAAATGTTTTCATATCAATGATAACAGCCTCATCTGGATTTATATCAAAGCCTATTCCTCGCTCTTTGAGGATACCTGTGATTCTGAGCTCATATGTTTCTGCATGCATGCGATTTCCAACTTTCATGTCGTGGTCTGATGCGAGTTTTGCGCCTATAAGACACTCAGAAGCGCTTCGTTTTGGAGCACGTCCTCTCTCTATATCGACGAGCAACGGTATGTCTTCGCATCTCAACCCGTAAAAAGCGACTCGCCCATTGATTCGCACATCATTGATTCGCACATATTTCTGTCTTAAAGGTATGACATCGCTTCCCGCACCTGCTGCCCGCTCAACTTCTCGCAGAATTTTCTCTGAAATCATGCTTTCACTCCGCGGATATATGACCAGCTCGTTTCCAACTGCTGAAAATGCCTCTGAGAAAGAAAGTTTTATGCTGTTCCCGAAGATGCCGAGCGATGAAATTGCAAGGACGCCAATTACAATACCGACAACTGCGAGAGAAGAGCGCAATTTGTGCCTGGCAAGGTTGCGAATGGCGAAACGCAGGAAAACCGCTCTCATTTCCACGCATATATCAGCGTGCTGCGGTGATTCTGTCTGTGATGTCCGTGATGTCTGTGAGGATTCTGCCATCAAGCATGCGCAATGTTCTCTTTGTGAATTCAGCAACGAGTGGGTCATGCGTAACCACGACTACTGTCTTTCCCCTCCTGTTCAGCGCTGCGAGGAGTTCCATGATTTCCATGCTCGTCTTCGTGTCGAGATTTCCCGTTGGCTCATCTGCGAGTATAATTTCAGGATCATTCGCAAGCGCACGGGCTATCGCAACTCTCTGCTGCTCTCCTCCGCTCAGCTCCGCAGGCTTATGCTCTCCCAGCTCTTCATCGAGCCCAACTGCTCTCAGAAGCTCCCTGCTCCGCTCCTCATATCTGTGTTCTCCGCGCAGCAGCATGGGAAATGCAATGTTTTCAAGTGCTGTGAGCGTGGGAATAAGGTTGAAGTGCTGAAAGACAAAACCTATTTTATCCCTTCTTATCTTTGTTCGCTCTTTTTCGCCAAGTTTGCTCACATTTTCTCCGGCAATATAGACTTCTCCGCTTGTGGGAATGTCCAGACATCCTATGATATTGAGCAGTGTTGATTTTCCGGAGCCTGAAGGGCCCATTATGGACACGAAATCGCCTGTGAGAAAACTCAAGCTCACGCTGTCAAGCGCCTTCACGCTTCCTCTGCCCATCCTGTATATTTTTGTGACATTATCCAGGCGAACCGCATACTTATTGCGCATTTCACCGCTTCCTCCACGAGTATATAATGGATATCACAACCACAAAAACTGCGATAAGCAGGACGACACTGAGAATGGGGGAAGTTTCTGCTGATGGTTTCTGCGTCTCTGAACCATTTATTCGCACATATTCCGTCCTTCTGAATGTGTTTCCATCCTCATCCTTGAACTCTATCTCTATTGGAATTGTTGTTTTATTTTTAAAAACGCGGACATTGAGCTCAAAACTGCTGAAGTCATCAGGATTCAGCGAGCCAACAAAGTAGGAGGGATATGGATAAACAGCCTCAAATCCCTCCCCATCGCCCACACGCACGACAACTCCCCTCGCCGCTGAAAGTCCTGCGTTGCTTATGTCGCCTGTGATCCTGAGAGTGTTGTGATCGGACTCATACTCAATGCCTGAAATGATTATATCAGGGCGCTTATTTTGGGAGGAGACATTCAGATGAACGCTCAGTGTTGATGTGTGCGTGTTCATGCCGTTCTTGAAGGAGAGTGTGAGGAGAAGTGTGTGTGCTCCTTCCGTGAGAGGGGTGAAATTCAGGGAGAGGGTTTTCCTGTCGTCGGGTGCGAGTGTGCCTATGAACATTTCAGATGGCACCACCTCGCCGCTGCCTTTCGTGATTTCTGCTTTTATCATCACGCCTCTGACGCTGTTGGGGCGCTCATTGCCGACTGCAATCTTCAATGATGTGCGCTCATTGATTATGATATCCTCGGGAATGTCCGCAACTGCCATGCGCACCGCAGCACCATCCACACGGAAGGGGAATGAATATCTGAGAACATCGCCGCTTCCCGTCTCAATGAGAAGCTTCGGGTAGTAAATGCCATCATTGAAAGGTGCTCTGACTGTGAATGTGATGTTCATGCACTCGCCCGGAGCGATTCTGCCTATGTTGAGATAAGGTCCGCTCAGCACTTTCACATCTCTTCCCAACAGATACACGGATTCTATTTCGACACCACCCTCCCCCGCAGCCTCTCCAGCAGCAGCGAGCGTGACTGTGATTGTTCCGACATCACGGGGCATGAAGACCGCGGGGTGCATCTCGCACGAGACGACAGAAAGCAAATGTGCTTCCTCCTCAGAAGCGGAAAAACCTTCAGCCGAGCTGAGAATCACAAAACAAAAAATCAAAATCACAAAACAAAAGATAAAAAAACCAAATCTCATATGCCTCCCTCCCACCATTCCTCCCACAGTCATGTCTCTCATTATAATGCGCTTGCTGACACGAGCACTCCCAACAGTTGCCAGAGAGCATAAGCGATGTAAGCGCCTACAGGAATTCCGACTGTGAGCAGTGCATTTTTTGTCGTTATGCCACGAGCGTGCTTGACCGCGAAAATCCATATGTTCGCACACCATATCGTGAAGATTATGCTCAGAGCGGAGGAAAGCTGAGAGAGAGGCTGCCTCGCCACATCAATGGACCATTCCTGAATGATTTGAGAGAGTTCCTCAGGGGAGGCTCCTGCGGGAATTTGAGGAGGTGTGAGCGTCTGAACAAGCTGGAGGGTGACTGCAATTGCGACGATTCCTCCAAATATCATGGGGATACATCCGTAGCCTACGAACTCAAGCATGCGCTTGAAAGAGCCTTTTCCTCCGAAAATCGCGGAAATTCCATAAAAAACAGCAGCGACAACAAGCCACATGATGAGAGAAATAATCACTGCTGAGAAAAGCGAGCCATATGTCATCACGGACACGAATGCACCATATGCCACCTCAGACATCGCCTGAATCTCGCTCAAACTTTCCACAAGCACACTCATTATCAGAAATGTGCTGACACCGCCCAGCGCACCACCCAGCAGAACAATGAACGCTGGAATTCCCAAACGCTCCTCTCTCTCCATTCGCCTCTCGAAAAAATCATTTGGATCTGTCAAAACACTCAACATGTCTCACACTTCTCCTCTTTTTATATATTAAACAATCGCTCATACAATCGTTCACACTGATCAATCGTTCTCAATCGCCCGACAATCGCTCTACTCTCCTCACCCATTTTTATCTCTTATGCTGTCTGGCATAGGCATTCGCTGTCTGGCATGGGCATTCGCTGTCTGGCATAAGCCCAACGCCAAACGAAAGACAGCGCGCTGTGACTCGCTGCGCTCAGCCATTGGCGCGTGAAAATGGAAAAATGGAAATGAGCACACGGCTCCCATGCAATGTTCACACTCTCACAAATTAAAGCTCAATCTGTTTCCTCTCTCAAAGAGGAAAGGACGCTCATTATCTTGCTGTTCCTCAGCTGTTGTAACGATGTCCTCTCCATTGCCAAATATTCCAATCCAAATCCGCCATATAAATCCTGAAACGATGCCAATGATTGATTCCCGTTGATTGAAAGGAAAATCACAAAATCAAATAAAAGCAAGCCCAACATCCACAGTTCCGGTTCAGCATGACGCAGCTTTTGAAAGCTCATGGCATTGATTGAAGTTACCGGAGACCAAAACGGAAATGGAAATCCGGTGAGTGTGTGAATGAGAGAGTGAGAGAGAGATAAAGAAAAGAAGAAAGCTACTTATGGATCTCTGTGAGCTCAGCACAGTGAAGTGATAGCTTCACGAGGATTATGCCATCAAAAGCAATCCCCCTGCTAAGCCCTTGTTGATTTACCATCAGCTGTTCTGAAGAATTCACCCTCGCCGTTGTTCTGTTTTATGATTTCTATTGCTTTTTTTGCAGCATCTCTGAGTGCGCTCTCCGCTTTTTTGTAATCTGGAGCAGTTATCCGTATTTCATATCTCGGCGCACCGACATAGATGCATTCAGCATTTACATCTTCATACTTTGTGCTGACAGTTTTTTCAGCACTTATCAGCGCCTCCTTCAGTATTTCTATGCCGTCCGGCTTCGTGCACCTCAGCTCAACGAACCCGCTTATCCTGACTGATGGCAGCTTCACATTTGCGACTGCCACATCATATATCGCATTTACATGCTCCTCAGCTATGTTCATCCTGTGAAGGACTTCCTTTCCTCCTCTGACTATCTCCTCAAATGCCTCTCGCAGACTCCCGTATGTGGCTTTCATGCATTCCTCTATGCGTTTCACCTCTTCCTCCTGCATTCCAGATTGAGATGCCGCGAGAGACAGCCACTTCTTCGCTGCAGCCTCATCCTTCCATTCTCTTATCTTCCTGCGCTTCTCCTCCTCACCGACTCGCCTGAGTGACAGGTCTATATGTCCCCTTCTCGCATCCACATGAAGCACCTTGCACACAACTCGCTGCCCTTCACGGATGAACTCCCTGATGTTTCTGACCCAGCCATGTGCGATCTCCGATATGTGAATCAGGCCCTCCTTTCCATCATACTCGTCAAGCGAGACGAAAGCGCCGAAGTTCTGAACATTCTTCACGGTGCATATCACAAGATCCCCCTTCTCAGGCCACTCCCGCTTTCTCTCATCCATTTTCATCCTCCTTTCCCACATTCAGGCAAATGCAAAGGCGGATTCAGCTCAAAGAATCTCCTCTATCTCGCCGTTTATAATCGCTTTACCCCCTGAAGGTCTTGCTATCGTGCTTCCACACACAATACAGCGCACGATGGTTGATGCATGACTGAATATGATCTGCTTGTTGCCGCAATCCCTGCAGCGCACACTCAAGAACCTGCTCCTCGTCTCTCTTCTCAGCGCTCTCATCATATCTGAATATGGATTGAGAAGGAATAAAACTTCACCGCCTAATGCTCCACAAGCTCAAATCGTGAAACCCTGAAACCCTCTCCCTGATGCTTTTTTCGACATTCAGTGCATTTGAATCGCAGAAATACTTTCTTAGTTGGCTTGTCACCGCCCGGAACCTTTGAGAACTTCCCCTTGTTACCTCTGCCCGGCTTCCTTTTTTTCTGTCTGACGATCCATTTCAGCGATGAAGGTCTGCCCCTCCGCACGCGCTCCACATCATGTATGGTGTGCCTGCCACAGAACGGGCAATATGTCCGAACGCGGTTTGGCATCTTCATTTACTTCAAGAAATGTGTCTGCATAACATTAAACTTCCCCTCACACACTGCTCCCCTCACACACTGCTGTGACATCCGCTGCATTCGCTGCATCCACTGCATCCACTACATCCACTGCATCCACTGCATCCACTGCATTCGCTGCATTCGCTGCATCCGCCGCATCCGCTGCGGTTACAGTGAAAGGAAGCTCCGTGAGAAGTGGATCCGGGCGTTTACGGAAATGAAACAGGACAACACTCTATTTTTCCCCCTTCACCGCTGCTTTGAACCTCTCTTTGATCTCATAGTGCTTGAGAGGTATGTTTTTCACATCTGCATTACCCGGTTTCAAAACAATATGAACGAATTTAGCGCCTTTTTCGCTGTGAATTGTCTCCATAACCCGGGTGAGCTCTGAAGCGCTCTTCACTTTTTTTGTGTTTTCAATGCCAAAACCTCTTGCCACGATCTCAAGGTCAACTACGGAGAGAGCATGCGTCGGCTGGTCTCCTGTGCTGCCGAATGTGCCGTTGTCAAGGCAGAAAATCGTGAGGTTATCCGGATTTTTCTCTGCGATCACCGGATATATGCTTGTTGCGAGCATGCTGCCATCTCCCTCAAGGACGAACACATCTCTCCTCGTTCTGAGCGAGATTCCGAGACCTATGCATGAAACCTGACTGTAAGAGCCGAGCATGTAGAAATTCAGCGCACGGTCACGGGAGGCGAACAGCTCCTTTGAGGGCACACCTATGTTTGAGACGACGACCTCATCGCTCAAAAAAGACGCGATTATCCTTATCGCATCATACCTCGTCATCTCCGGCTTCACAAACTCATCTCGCTGAGGGATAAGCACGCGCTTCCATTTTCTTTGAGATGGACGAGCAGAAAAATAATCCTGCTCAGCATTTTGCTCCAATTCATTGCTTTGCTCCCAAAACTCCGGAGATATCAACAAAACAAACGGAACTTCATGATCAAAGGAGTAATTTAAAACCTCATCAAGCATCTCAATGTCCTCTGCATGCCTCATCACGCGGAAAGGTATTTTAAAAGCATCAAGCACTGCAGGCAGATTTTCGTTGAATGGAATCTGCGCAGGTATCTTCTCCTTATAAATACCCCGCCAACTCGCAATCACGGGAAGCGGCAGACCATAAAACATTGAAAGCGATAGAATCGCGTTGAACGCGTTCCCAAGACCTGAGCTCTGTATAAGCATCGCAGGACGACCGCCGCATAGCGAAATGCCCGCACAGACGCCAACACCATCCTCCTCCTTGAGCAGATGTATCTTGTCAAATGATTCATCACGCTCCAAAAGCCAGATCAGGCGCCTTATCCTGTCGCAAGGCAACACAGCAACAGTGTCCACGCCATGCTTCCTCAGTATGCTCAGCACTTCACACTCCGCGCCCATCTTTCTCATTGTTCCTTTTATTTTCAAATGTCTGTTCATCCCTCAACCACTCATCCGCGCCACTTCCTTCAGCGCCACTTCGCGCCGCCCCTCACATCGCATATTGCGCATAATAAGCATCAGCGAACGATGCATTTCTGCACATATCTCTCCAGTTTACGACGCAATTCCTCAATTTCAGTGCTCTCACGAGGCGAAACATAAACACCTTTCGCCGATCGGGGTCTCTGAAGCACGAGTTTCTTTGCGCCTTCCACCATTCTTCCTATATCTATAACATCCTCCTTACTCAGTGTTTTTATGACAGTTGTGCGGAACTCATAATCCTTCGCCTTTTTCATGATGATTGATATGCTTTTCATGATTTTTTCAGGTGAAATCTTCACTCCAACCACATTTTCATATTTGTGAGGTGGTGCCTTCACATCCATCGCAACAAAATCAATTGAATCAATGACATGCAGGAGGCGCTCGGGAAATGATCCGTTTGTCACGAGTCCCACAAGGAAATTTTGCTTTATTGCATTGATGAAGTCTGCGATCTCATGAAGCAGGGGCTCCCCTCCCGTGAGAACAACAGCATCCAGCAGCGAACGACGGCGTTCAAGAAAAGAAAGCACTTCGCTCTCCGCGATAATGCCTTTGCGAATCGGTATGAGTTCGGGATTGAAACAGTATGAGCAGCGGAAATTACAGCCCTGAGTGAACACCACACATGATATCTTGCCGGGATATTCAATGAGTGAGAACCGCTGAACCGCCGCGATGAACATCCTGCCGGGCTTTGTGTTTGACATGATAATTATATAATTATTTGATGCTGATACATGGACTACCTCTCCCCTACTGGGCTGATGTCACTGCGGGTGACGCAACCCGGCAACAATCACGGATTCATTAATGCATTTGCACAGTTCCGCCTCTCATTACCGATCCTTCTGTCCATTTACCGAAAGGATAAAATCGAGGTTTACTGCTCCCTTTAAACTCTTTTTTGTTTCTAACAGATTCGAATGAATTAAAACTTCCACAACATCTCCTTCTTCATATCAGAGCAAACAGAAACTTTCCCTTTTTTGCAGGATTCAGATTCATTGTTTCCACACAGATAGAAATCAAGGATGTAATAGTAATTTGAATATATTATTATATAGAGAAGGAAATTCAGGTTGATCCCCGGTCGTCACGCTTCTGGCAAGATGTATGGTCATGGTGATATATCCTCTTTTAATATACCCAATTCCTCCCGATCCCTGAGGAGTCTCCTTGAGGCGAAAAAGATGGCCTTGAGGCGAAAAAGATGGACTTCGGCAGAACAAGCTCTCACTGCTGCGTTCAGAAAGCTCACAACGCCGGGCAGAATGACGCACACTCATACGCTCACTCATGTCTCATGCGTTGCAGAAACCAGAATTTCACTGAAAAGGTAAAAAAATGAAACGAAGCATAATGAGAGGAGGGATGTCAGCATGTATGGTTTTGTATCATTCACAGCATCTCTGCTGTTCGGGACATCGCTTCTGCTTGACGCAGCAATAAAAGGCGCGCATAAAAAAGAGCGTGCGTTCAGGACGATGAACATAATCGCGTGGATGCTGATATGCGTGTATGCATATGTTGAGGCATCTCAATATGCGAGCGAGGGAGAGGAATTTGACGCGATAATGAGCATTTTTTTCGTTCTATTTGGAGTTTTTACATGTTTTTTATTTGTGTTCAGATGGTCAGATGGTGCGAGACACACTTTTTTGACGCTTACAAGAGTTGCGTTCATCGCATCAGTTGTATATTTCACATTTGCCGAGATTCCTTTTATGAATGATCTGATAATATATGGAACCGCATCGCTGACATCCCGTGTTCTCAATTTTATAACACATACATACACTGAGTATCCGGCGAACATATACACGCAAGGCGATTTTCATAAGTCATACGGACCTGTGACGATAATTCTCGCATGCACCGCAATACAGAGCATGGCGCTGTTTGCCGGTCTGACGCTCGGCGTTTCAGCTCACATTAAGAGGAGGATAATTGCATTTCTCATATCTGTGCCGGTGATATATGTGCTGAACATTTTGAGGAATGTGTTTGTTTGCGCTGCATATTTTGAGAACTGGTTTGAATCCTTAGGATGCACGCCTATTGAGAGTTTTGACATTGCGCACGACTATATCGCGAGATCACTGACGCTTCTGTCGCTTTTCATAATTGCTTATGCAGTTTTCATGATACTTCCTGAGGCTTTATCCTTTGTGGATGATTTTCTCAAAATAATCAGGCGAGGTCAGTCGCCGTGCTGAAGTCGCTGTCGCAGTTTTGTGAGCATTTCGCAGGATTTGCATATATCTGATGCGGAAGGATATCCGCATATTTCACAGTGTCTGAGCTCGTATTTCTGAGAGGGCAGCATCCTCACAAGACGCTCGTATCCGCGCACAACCGAATATTTTATGCCCGCATGCAGGCGCTCCATATCATTCAACATTTTTTTGACAGAGAATCTCAATGATCTTCGCACATACGGACATTCAGCCGTCGTAAAAGGTATTTTACGAATGATCGCATAAAGCGCAATTTCCTTTTCAGGCACTGAGCGAAGTGGTTTTATGCGGGGGATGAACTCCTCTCTTCGTGCGTTCAGGCGGATCAATCTCTCAAAATCTCCCTTCAGGTAGTTCAGCATGATTGTCTGTGCCTCATCATCAAGGTTATGCGCAACTGCGACCTTCGTGGCTCCGAGCTCACGCGCCTTTTTCTCTATCAACTTCCTGCGCAGCACTCCACAGAAAGAGCAGGGTGCCTGCTCAAATCCGGCAGATGCAAAATCGTCAACTGTGAGTCCAAAATATGACTCAAATGAGAATATGTGATGCTGCACACCCAGCTCCTCAGCCACACGGCGCGCATTCTCAATCGTCTTATCACGGAATCCTCCAATTCCCTCATCAACGGAAATTGCGAATATTTCAAGATCTCTTCTCTCTTTCAGTATCCGTTTCAGCATGAAAAGAAGCACTGAACTGTCCTTTCCACCACTTAATGCAACAGCAATTCGCTCATTTCTACCTATCATCGCATGCTTGCGCATCTCATCCCTCACTTTTCGCTCAACATCAATAAGAAAATGCTCCCTGCATAGATGCAATCCTGAATATTTCTGGTATATCACTGCGGGTTTACTGCAATTCCTCCTGCTGCATACTGTCATCGCGACCAACACTCATCCTGCTCGCATGCTTGCATGCTTGCATGCTTGCATATGCAAGCTCATGTCACCAGCCGTTTCTGCTCTCATCATTTCTCACCTTCAAAGTCGTTTAAAGGCACCTGCTTCGAGCAGTGCCGACTCCTCCGCCGCTCCGCCGTAACATCAGGCATGGAAGCATGAGTTTGAATTTTTTCTGATGACTGATGAGACATCTTAAGTGGACAGAAGCGGATAAAAATAACGATTGACGAGGCGTAATTTAACGATGGCTGCTGAGTGAGTCTGACGAAGCGGGTGGATGAGATGGCATACGAGCTCAAGGAACTGGAGACATGGGGAAAGCTGACATTTCATTATGCGCTTGTCGGCATAACTGTTGGTCTCGGGATAGCACTGTTTTTTATTGCATTGAGCTTTTTTTCTCCCTTCTTCCTTCATCACATTGGGAATCTCGGCGCCTATGAGATGCCAATGCCCGCATATGAAAAGGAGTTCTTTCGCTTTCACGCGCTTCTGGGGAGGGGAGCGTTCTCAAGTCCCCTATTCATGCTTGTTCTCGCATTGATTCCGGCATTTGGAGGTCTTATAGTGGGCATACTGAAATCTCATTTCCTCCGCAATAGGTGGTGGGATTTTCACGAGACAGGCGTTTTCATAGATGCTTTTCACAATCGTCAGGGTGAAATCTCAGCGAAGGAGGGCATTATACGTGGTATATGCTCGGTTCTCACTATATCAACAGGCGGCAGTGCTGGTCGTGAGGGCCCGAGTGCCATGCTCGGCGCTGCGATAGGTTCGGTATTGGGTAAGTTCAGGCGTTCACTCAGCAGCAGGGAGCGCAGGAGGCTTGTGGTTGCTGGTGCAGGTGCTGGAATTGCCGCCATATTCAAATCACCGCTTGGAGGTGCTTTTTTCGGCATTGAAACGCTTTACAGACGTGATATGGAGGTTGAAGCGTTGATTCCAGCGATAATAAGCGCGATCTCAGCATATGTGGTGTCGTGCTCCTTCTTCGGTCTCGGGCACATATATGAGATGCATTTCAACATAGATTCCATTTTCAAACCGCTTCCTCTCTTCTTCTTCCTCGTTCTCGGAATTTTGTGTGTTCCTCTCTCATTTTTATTTGCGAAGACTTCAGCATATGCCAAGCATTTTTTTTATGGAATAAAAAGTGTGCCGAATTTTCTGAAACCCGCGCTCGGCGGTCTGTTGTTTGGCGTCATTTTTCTTCTTTTCATCATGCTGCTTACGGTGATTTGTGATTATGAAAGAGCGTGCATTGATTTCACATCAGGCATTCTCGGCGGTGGCTACGGTTTCCTGCAGCTCGCTTTCCGCGGAGAGCTCACGATTGTTGTGCTCATGTGTGTTATGATTGCGAAAATAATTGCGACATCTCTCACTCTCGGTTCCGGCGGAAGTGGAGGTTCCTTCGTTCCATCACTCACCATAGGTGCCGCGCTCGGCGGATTGCTGGGAGAAGCGCTTCAGACATTTCATGATGCGGAGCCGGGGGTTTTTGCGCTTGTTGGCGCTGCTGCTTTCTTCGCTGCTGCAGCGAATGCACCGCTCACATCGCTTTTCGTTGTCTGCGAAATTTCAGGCTCTTATGAGCTTTTTGTGCCCGCGCTGCTCGCTATCGTGCCCGCATACATGCTGAGCGGAGACATAACCATATACCCGGAGCAGACTGAAACAAGAAGAGAGTCACCCGCACATCGCAGGGAGTTTTTCGTTGACTTGCTTGAGGGAATTCGCGTTAAAGATGCATGCACAAAGGACATAATCACGATCCCCGAGAAAATGAGTGTTGCAGATGCGCTTTTATTCGCTGAAGAGCAGGGTCATATCGTGTATCCAGTGGTGAACGAGCGCGGCAGGATGGTGGGCATCGTCTCAATCACAGACCTTGAGCGCGCACGCGAAGACTGCAGGATGAACAGCACGGTCGGCGAGATATGCATAAGAGATGTGGTCGTCGCATATCCCGATGAGTTCCTTGAAGATGCTTTGCAGCGAATGGAAAATTTCGGCGTCGGAAGGCTTCCGGTCGTGAAGCGTCAAAAACCATCAGAAAGCAGCGCAGCCCCTGAGGGAATCGTGCGGGGAGAGGCTGAACTTCTCGGAATAATCACAAGAGCAGATATCATACGAGAACACTGCAGGAGACGCTCGCTTATATGTCGTGTGCCATGAATGCCGTCATATTCATACTTGCTCATACTCACTACGCACATTCTTCACATTCACACACACACTCACAGACACGATAGGGAAAGTGTCGCCCGCCTTGTGGAATCCTCATCATCGCTCCCAACGCTCATCGCTCTGAAGACGCATGGCAGGCGGGCATAATTGAATATGAAAACAAAGGAAAAAATTGCCTTTTTTCTTATGCTCGGAGCCGATGACAATCACCAGTGGCAGGCTGCACACCTCCACACACATAACGACAGGCGAATCATTGAGATTGAAGAATGCATCATTGAAATTGAAGATTGAAATTGAAGAATGCAGCAATGCGAGCCATGCAATCACGGGTGCAGTTGTGCGGCTCGCCACGAGATGCGCCCTTCCAAATCAGGGTGAAAAGAGCTTTTGATTGCATGGAGATTGTGTGTTATTGGAGATCGTGTATCATGAGAGAGAGGACGGAGTGGGCGCTCGCTATGAAGCGCTTTCTTTTTTTATGTCGTGGCCAATGCGGGAGTAATGAGTGGTGAGAAAGAGCGAGACATTTTCATCATAGGCCCTTTCTTCACGACCTCAGAGGAAGCGTTCATGAGAGATTTGAAATCCGCGATGGAGAATGCAGGATTCACTCATGTGAAAACGCCGCTTGACATAGGATATGTTGAAAGCGGCTCCTCAGAGGTTTTTGAGGAGGACTTGCGATGCATAGAGAGAAGTGATGTTGTGGTTGCCATTCTTGATGGAATGGATGCCGGCACAATGTGCGAGATAGGATATGCGCGGGCTAAGGGGAAGATGATCGTGGGAATATGGACGGATAGGGAGAGAAGATTGGACCCCTTTGTGAGATGGCTATGCGGCTCAGTTGTTCGTTCTGTTGATGAGGTGATAAGAACAATTCATATGTGCGTGATGTCGTCAGAATGAATGAAGAATGAATGGATAATGGATAATGATATGATGATATGGTATGATGTGATGTGAGAGCGGGAATGGGGGAGCATGGGGTGGTGTGTCTGTATGGGTTATGAGGCGTTCAAAAATGAGGTTGAGAGGGTTTTATCGCTGAAGGAGGAGCCGCTGACATGGAGCGAGATAAGAGAGATATCCGGGAATCTCAGGCAGAAGGCTCCCTATCATGTGTATGTGCAGAAGCTGCAGGGGGACATAGGTCTCGTGAGGTTCAAGCCAAAGGGCAGAAAGGAGACCGTCTGGGCACTTCGTGAATGGTTTGAGCGCGGCATGTTCGCGGATATGCTGCCTGAGAGAATGCGTTTCATCATATTACATGTGAATGGAGAAACAGCAATAGCGTCCGATGAGCACAAAAATCTGAGGCGTGTGTTCCCGATTCGTGATGATCATCTGAGCAGGTGGGATGTTGTTGATGCTGAGATAAGCGAGTTCTTCCCACTTGACGACAGGCGACCGGAGAGCATAAGGGTGGGCGAGTTGAATTTTGTAAAGCATGTTGAGAAGGAGAGGGAGCGTGTGAAAATCGCAGAAAACACATCTGAAAGCGGAGAGTTCCTGCACACGAGCGCATGGAATGGAAAGACGCTCGGCATGACGAAGCCGAGATTTCGCTGCTTCTATTTTTATGATGACCGCTGTCAGTTCTTCTGCGATCAGCGTGTCTGCCTCGGACATGATGTGAGAGCGGAAAAGCCAATGGACAGGGATGAAATGCTGATGAAGGACAGGGTTTACTTCATTTTTGAGTCAAAACACACAGGCGCCACTGAGGATGATGTCATATGGAGAAACAGGATTGAGTGGGTGTTGAAAACGGTCATAGCACTTGAAGACCCAAGACAGCGACGCCTGTTCTGCGAGTGAAATGTCCAAACTTGAGACCGGACTGAGACCGGGAAGATTCAAAATCAACAGGTCCGAGAAAGGACAAAAAGAAAGGACAAAAAAGGAAAGCGTGGAGATGAAATCAAAAGAATCAAAATTTTCAAGATTTTCAATGTTCTCACCGACGGATTACAGGTATGCAGTTGATGATCTCCGTGAGTATCTTTCAGAGGATGCTTTTGTGAGATACAAGGCGAAAGTGGAAGCGGCACTTGCGATCGCACTTGCAGATCGGGGCATAATGAAGAAGGAACATTGCGAGGAGATTGTGAGAGCGTGTGATGAAGTGACCGCTGCCGAGGTTTATGAGGAGGAGGAGCGCACAAGACACGACATAAGAGCGTTGGTGAATGTGATAAGGAGAAGAGTGAGCGAGGAGGCAAGACCATATGTGCATCTTTGCGCAACTTCGTATGATATTGTGGACACAGCAAACGCTCTTCGCTACAAAGATGCTCTTGAGAAAGTCATAATCCCCGATCTGATTGCACTTGAGCGCGTTTGGATATCCATTGCAGCTGAGGAGAAGGACACATTACAGATAGGCAGGACACACGGTCAGCACGCAATCCCGATCACATTCGGCTTCGCGATCGCTGTTTATGTGCACAGGCTGGGCACATGCATACTGCGTTTGAAGCGCGCCGCTGAGAGTTTGGAAGGGAAATTTTCAGGTGCTGTCGGAGCTTACAACGCGATTTCAGCGGTTTTTGATGATGCAGAATCATTTGAAAGGGATGTTTTGAAGCAGTTGAATCTGAAGCCTGCGCTTATATCAACGCAGATAGTGCCGCCTGAGAACATTTTGGAGGTTGTTCATGCGGTTATCGCATGTTTTTCTGTTCTTGCAAACTTCTGTGACGACATGCGGCATCTCCAGAGAAGCGAGATAGCAGAGGTAAGTGAGCGAGTTCATGAGACGCAGGTTGGCTCCTCAACAATGCCACAAAAGCGGAACCCTGTCGGATTTGAAAATGTTAAGAGCATATGGAAGCGTTTTATGCCCCAGATATTGACGATGCACCTTGATCAGATTTCAGAACATCAGAGAGACCTCACAAATTCCGCATCACAGCGATACATCGCAGAACTTCTTGTCGCTTTTGACCACTGCATACGAAGATTAAAGCGCATATCCGAGAGATTGACAGTGGACAGAGAGCGAATGAGGCGTAACTTCAATATTTCAAGAGATGACATTATCGCAGAACCACTGTACATAATGCTGGCACTTCACGGCCATCCTGATGCTCATGAAAAAGTCAGAACTCTATCATTCAAAGCATACAAAGAGGGAAAATCTCTCAGGCAGATAGCAATGCAGGATGAAGAAATCGCTTATTACCTGCAAAAATTCACTGATATACAGAAGGAAATAGTTTTTAATCCGGAAAAATACACAGGAATTGCGCAGAGAAAAGTGGAAATGGTGATAAAATACTGGAAGGAGAGATTGAATCTGTGATTGAATCCGTTATCTTTTAAAACGCAAAGAGCTGACCTGCTTCCTCCGCTTAGAGGAGGGCTGGCATATCCTCATGCATTTTCTGCTCCGCCCTTCCGCTTCGTCTGCAAAATGTGGCGCAGTTGAAGCAATCTTGAGTGCTGGTCTTTGCGTGTGTCATGAACAGAAGCCACGAATGCCCGTGCAAGTTCTGCGCCGGGCGAATTGAGGATTGAGAATATTTTAAAATTAAGGAAGCTGTGTCTCCTGAGGCGACAGAAATATGAGGTCTTCATCCGGACTTAACAATAGATTTCCACTGTGAAATGCTTGAGCGGATAAAGTCTGAATTTGATGTGCTTATGCATTCTCCCTGATGGAAATTTTCCCTCACGCAGCTCTGTATGAATTGTGAGAAAGTTCTGAGGGAATTGAAGGCATCATCAATTCAATACCCGGAACCGCTGCGGAAATACTGAATGATGAGATGAGATTGAGATGGGCGATATGCCTGAAAGTGCGAACAAAAAAGTGGGAAAGTATTATTAAGACCACATCGCTTGAAAATACCAACTACTGCGACGATGATGCATGACCATATTGAAAGTATTGAGGAAGGGATAGAGCATATTTTCAAAATAATACAGCAAGAGACAGGTGGATTTACAGAGTTTGTCCCCATTCATGAAAGGGGACGATGAACTCGGGGAAATTGTGAAAAGGGAAGTGAATCTGTTTGAAGATGCGGTTGTTCATAATGCGGAAATATACAGGCATCATGGGTGAAATTATGGTGCGCAGAAGATGCGGTTTGGGATTGACGCTGATTGAAAGGGGCTCGCAGGCACCTCAGCGCAGACTCAGGTCAACAAACTGCTTTGAGACGCCTTTTAGCTGAGAGATCAGAAGAAAAAACGAAAGCCTTTTTATATATTTCAAAAATTTTTGAAATTATGTGTCTCGGTGTCTGCGTGAGAGGTGTGAGTGGCGTGAGAGATGTGAGAGGGAGGTGAACGAATGCCAATCAGTTTTTTGACTGCTGCGGTTGTTCTGCTCTTGGCGGGACTCGGCGTGGGCTTCGCAAGCGGTCTTCTCGGCGTCGGCGGCTGCTTCATCATGATTCCTGTTCAGGTATGGGTATATACGGCGATGGGAATGGACTTGAACACGGCGGTAAAGGTTGCTTTCGGCACGAATCTCGCTGTTGTTCTTCCTACTGCTATGAGTGGTGCTTACAGACACTCAAAGAAAGGTGCGGTAATGTGGAAAGCGGCAGTAATTCTCGGCGTAACAGGTGCAATAGGCGCGGTAATAGGCTCAACAATCGCATCAATAACGCCCGGAAAGTATTTAAGCATCGCCTTCGGCTGCGCAATCATTCTGGGTGCGGTCAGAATGCTCACTGCGAAGCCACCTGAAGAGACTGGTAAGAAGCCTGTTGAGAACCCACTTGTTTGGGCGGCGTGGGGCTTCCCGCTCGGCATCGTCACAGGCATCATCGGCATCGGCGGCGGCGTCCTCATGGTTCCCGTGATGGTCGTTGCTCTTTCATTCGGAATACATCTTGCAGTCGGCACTTCCACCGCTTTGATGATTTTCACATCAATTGGCGGACTGCTCGGCTACATCTATAACGGTTTAAAAGCGGACATACCATTCGTGTTCCACAATCTTCACATGCTGGGATACATGAACCTTGAATCATGGATTCTACTCGCGGCAACGAGCGTATTGATGGCTCAAGTAGGCGCCAGAACTGCACATAAATTGCCAGCAAAGCAGCTCAGATATGTGTTCATTATAGTGATGCTCTACATGGGCTGGAAAATGATTGAGACGGGTCTCGGAATAAAACTGCCGATATGAACGCAGAGAAAGAGCAGTAGAACACGAGAACGCCCAAAAGTGAGGGGCAAAAGCGTGGAGAAGCGAAGGAGGAAGAGGTGGAGGAGTGGTCAGTATGCGTTGGGCGGAAGCTGTTCGGAAATTTTTACCGATATGGGTGGCAATTTCAATAAGTCTTGCGCTCATAATTGGCTATTTTTACCCCGAAATAAGCAAGTTAAAGCCGCTTATTCCCTTCTTCTTATTTGTAATGCTGTATCCGATGATGATAAATTTGAAGATTGAGGATGTGGTGAAGGCGGCGAAGTCGCCAAAAATCATTTCTATCGCACTTTTAATGAATTTCCTGCTCGCTCCTCTGCTCGGTGCGCTCTGGGCGTTCATTCTACTGCGAAACACTGACCCATATCTCGCAACGGGCTTCATTCTGAAAATCGTTGTGCCTTGCAGTGGAATGGTCGCCGCATGGACGGGCTACGCAAGGGGAAAGGTGGAAACTGCGCTCATAATTGTTGCGTTGAGCCTTCTGCTCGCCATTCCCCTCGTGCCTTTCTGGATGTGGCTGCTCGCAAGGATATATGTGAGCATTGACCCTTTTATGATACTTCAGAAGATTTTTTTCATCATAATTCTGCCGCTCGTCGCAGGTTCAATCACAAGAAAAATGCTCATTCGCAAGATAGGCATGGAAAAATACCGCAAAATATCCCCCGATTTCCCGGCAGTTTCAACATCGGGCATGTTAATCATGATTTTCACAATCATTTCAACGCAAGCAAGAACAATTATTCCGAACTTCCACTATGTTTCCCTTGTCTTATTGGGCATCGCAACGCTGTATCCGCTGAACTTCCTCCTCGTAATTTTCATTTCAAAAGCACTTCGCATCGGATTCGGCGATTGCATGGCTCTCGGATACAGCGTTACCGCAAAGAACCACGCAATTACCATCGGCATTGCAGTCACCGCATTCCACGGAACGCTCGCTGTCTTGCCCGCTGCTGTCGCCCCTCTGCTTCAAATGCCGATTATGCTGCTCTTTCTTCACCTCTCCCCTAAAATTGAAAGTTTCCTTGCATAATGAATAAGAAATGCCGTCAGAAATTCCGCCATCATACGAGATTCCTGCGAAGACGCTTGAGAAACTGAGAAGGATTTTCAGCAAAGATGTGTCGCAGGAGGCTTCAATATTTAAGGTGCTTTCCGACCCGCTCCGTCTGAAGATATTAAGAGTGTTGAAGGAAGAGAGTGTGTGCGTTTGCGTCCTCATTGAACTCTCAAATATTCAATACTCAGCGCTCTCTTACCATCTGAAACTACTGAAAGATGCGAACTTGATAGATTTTGAGCGGAAAGGGAAATTCCTGATATACTATCTCACAGATTTTGGGCGGAGAATGGTTGAAATCCTGGAATTAATATCTCATAATTAATCCATCATGATCAATACTGCAGGCAAAATCAAAATTGTTTCCCGTTCTAATTTCTCTTCTCATGTCTTTCACTTTTTCCTCTCGCACTTTAACACATTCCTTATGGCAAGCAAGTCCAATTTTGACTGTGGTTTTACTGTTCTTTGTGTCGGGTCAATGAACAGAATGTTCCTTTCAACAAGAAATATTTTTTCTTTGTTCATCCTATCATACTGTATTATCTCCTCCCTCTCAAATTTCCTGAATTCCTCCATTATTGCCTCCTCCGAATATTTGACCTTACGAAGCGATATTTCGTCAAATATTGAAAGTATTTGATTTGTTCTAATCTTCAACAACTTCTTCACTTCCTCTTCTATGTCCTTTCCATTCATTTTCGCATTCGCAAGCTCAACCAAATAAACTGGCTTACCGCCCACATACTCCCATACCATTTCCCTCTCCTTTTCTCCGAAGTTATATTTATTCAGGAAGGCCATCGCCGTTTCATAGTCAAAATCATCCACAAATAAGTATCTGCAGCGCCCTTGCAACATCGCCTCTCTGTAAATGCGTTCAACGAAGAGCGAATCAGATGTTATTGCGAACACATGACACAAATGCAACTCCTTCGTCAGGCGAATGAAGAAATTAAAAAGCTTGAGCAGTTCATCCACTTTTACATCCTTTATCACCTGTAACTCATCCAAAATCAATACGGAATTTTTATTCTCACCTATTTTCATAAAATAATCCTCAAGAAACTCAAAAACATCCTCATAAGTCCGCTCCTTAAACAGTAAATTCAATATATCTTCCGTTACTGGAATGCCTACAAATTTCAATGCCTTCACAGAGACTTCGGATATTTTCCTGATTATGTCTTTGTATGTCTTCTCTCTTTCTATTTTGAATAAAGCACGCACAAAATCTCTGTAATCTGATATAAATTTACCGCGCAAATTCACATTGAATACAACATAATTCTCAGGTAATTGCTCAGCCAGATGGTCAATAAGTTCAGTTTTACCTGAATTTATAGGACCATATATGAAAGTAATCAAAGTAGGTTCAGTATTTAAGATGTTCATTATCTCCTCTATTTCTCTTTCCCTGTCATGAAAACACGTCCTCCTCCTTTCCTTTTTCTCAAAAATTTCCTTCTTCTCAAAATTTCTCAATCCTCCCCTCTCTGCCATCCTGTTCTGAATATCCGCTTCCACAATACTACCGCCGAATGCCTTGCATGATAAAAAAACAAAAACAGAACAATCAACTCTATTTCTATTTCAATCCATTTCAACCACTTTCAACTGCTCAAGCACCCTCTTCCTTGCAGATTCCAGCGAGAGTGGAAAATCTTCAACAATCCTTCCGCCGAGAATGAGAGGTTTCAGCAGTGGCTCTCCTTCAAAATGCTGCTTTGAGTTCTCAATTGCAACGAAATCCTCAAACCCCTTCTCCGTCTTCCTGCGATAAACCTGCTTCTTCCCACCTTTTTTCCCTCGCTTTGCACAAGGCTCGCCCTCAATCTCAACAATATCAAGAGCAAAATCTATGCATTTCGCATTTGCCACGCTTGTTCCGACGCCGAATCCTGAGACAATGTCTCGCAATTCCTCAATTTCCGCCTCGTCTATGCCTCCGCTGACGAAAATTCCGACATTTTTGAAGCCTCTTATGTCAAGCTCCCAGCGAACCTCCTCAACAATTTTTCTGAAGTTCCCTCTTCTTGATGAAGGAGTGTCCAAGCGAACTGCGTTCAGTCTCTTGAGCGTCTCCGCAGCCATGACCGCTTCTGTCTTCTCATCGCAGTAGGTGTCGCATAGGCATATGCGTGGCACATCCTCGGGCATAATCTCATCAAAAGCCTTCCAGGCGTCCTGCTGCGAGCGGAAGCATATGATGAGCGAGTGAGGCATCGTCCCCACCGGTTGAATGCCGAGTCGAGATGCGCCTGCGACATTGCTGACGCCGTCCATTCCGCCCATGTAAGCGCATTTCTCAATCACTGCTGCGAGTGCTGGATGCTGTCTTCTCGTGCCGAATGAGATCACAGGGACATCTCCCGCTTTCTTTTTGATGCGTGCTGCTTTTGTTGCAATACCAGATTCGTGGCAGAGAAATCCGAGAATCGGCGTCTCAAAGCGGGCAAACTCCAAATAGCGACCTTCTATGCGAAGAACAGGCTCCTCCTCAAAAAATATGGTGCCTTCTGGCATCGCATACACATCTAAATCCCTGCCCTCAAGAAGCACAGAAACTTCAGAAACACCTGCAAGAACGCCCCAGCCACCTTCAAGACCTGATGCCACCACCTCCGCGACCACATGCGGATTTATGCCTCTGGCATGCATGATCTCTTCCGTTCGTATGAAGTATACATCTGTTGTTCTGCCACTTCTTATATCGTCAGGCGGCACGATCCAGAAATCCATTTTCATACCTCCGCCATCACCGGTTATTTCTTTTTCTCGGTTTCTGGCTGATATATCTGGACGCTTTTCACATTTTTCAATCGCATTATGTCCTCAATCAGGTCGCCTGGAAGCAATTTATCAGTGATTATCGTCAGTCTTGGATCTTCAACGAAATAAGGGTCATCGCTGACAGCCTGCCGTATGCTTATGCCGCGATCTGCGATCTTAGCCGCCACCTCACCGAGTATGCCGCGCTCCTTCGGATCAACTGCCTGTATGACAAGAACACTCATGCCGAGCATCGGTGCGATCTCCACGAGGAAAGGTATCGTGCGAATGTTCTCAAATATTCTTCTCAAATCCTCATCGCTCAATATGCGTGCAACCGCCGCATCCACAACACGCCTGTCCACATTGACATTCCTGGCTATATGCATATGCGGTATCTCTATGCCGTTCACAGAAACCTTGCCCTCAGGACTCACACCAAAGCCGCGCTCAAGCATAAGCGCAACCACTTTACGCTGCGAAGGTGCTCGCTCAAACTTTTTCATTATATCCGACCACATCCTCCTCCGCCATTCACTCCTTCATATATACGCTTCTTCTATAATTTTCAGGAGATCAATACCTTCTGCCCATTATCCTCAGAATCTCATCCATTTTGTTTGTGGCTTCACTCACTCTGCCACGAACTTCATCTTCAACAGACTGCATGCTCACGCGAATTGATCGCTCTTTCTCTGAAATGCTTTCCTCCACGCGCTTCAATCTCTCCTCAACACTCAAAAAAAGCAATGCTATCATCCCTGTCAGCAGAACGACAGAAAGCACGATCACAGGATCATCCTTCCGATACACACTGAGCACGCGCAATGAGAGGATAAACGCAGCACAAACCATCACAACTGCAAATATAATGTCCTTCGCCTCCATATGCAACGCCTCTCCCTCCTATCTTCCTCTCTCTCCTTTTCTTTTCCTTTTCTTTCTTTTTTTACCATCTCAACCCATATTCCGCCTATGCCTGAAGGAGGAGCTTACACCCTTCTTTTTTCTTCAATTCTCCCACTCATTTTATCTTCCTCCTCTGGGCTGAGATCCAGAGGCACAATGTTTAAATAATCCCGAACTTATTAAATATGATGATTCGGTGTGAGATCGTGAGATTCGGTGTGAGATCGTGAAGCTGATAACGAAAGAGGCAGATTGATATGCCCGATCGTGAATTCTCATGAATGAGATGGTCTTGACTGTCCTGATGAGTAAAGGGAGAACGGGAGAAGATGCTCTCAGCTGTCATACTCGCGGGTGGAAATGGGCAGCGCTTCTTCCCTGTTGAGAAATGCATCGCAATATTCAGAAAGAAGCCGCTGGTGAGGCATGTGGTCCATCGCATATCGCCCATTGCATCTGAAATCATAATCGTCGCAAGGGATCAGGAGCAGGGAAACGCGATATACCACGCAGCTGCTGACGCCGCAACATCAAACGCAACATCATCAAAATACGCAACATCAAACGCAACATCATCAACAGGATCAGAAAAAAAATTGTTCATCACATACGACATCATCAGAGATTTTGGACCGCTCGCAGGTATTCTTTCAGGGTTGCGCAGCGCCTCGCACGAATTTGTGTTTGTGACAGGTTGCGATATGCCATTTCTAAATGCGAAAGTCGTTGCTTTCCTGTTTGAGGAGGCAAATGGATTTGACGCTGTAGTTCCAGCGTGGGAGAACGGCATGATAGAGCCACTCCATGCGATATATCGGCGTGATGCGATGATTGAAGCAGCTGAAAACACGATAAAAAAGGGAGAGCGCAGAATATCTTCAGCCATCGCATATTTGCGAAATACGAAGTTTGTGGATGTCGCAGAGATAAGGAAAATAGATGCTGAATTGTGCACATTCATAAACATAAACACGCCAAACGACCTTTTAATCTGAGTTTTATTTTTGTTGTTATTTTATCAATAATTTTTTATTATTCCTTTTTAATAAAACTATTTTTCAAATAAACTTATTTCTTATTATATTAGAACTCTAAACGGAAACTTATCCGGTGATAGACCATGAAACTTCAACAATTTCCCCTCAGCAAAACTCCAGCAAAACTCCAAAAACTCTCCTATATAAACATTCCCATTGGTCTCTTAGGTCTATCCTCCCATGTCTGAACCCAGACATAACAAGTCCATCATAATTAAACCAAATCAGACCCCCTCTTCTCACCTTCTTTACAGCCTCATGTATCCGTCTTAACTTCTTCATCTCTACCTTTATTTCCCTCCACTTTCCAATATCCCAAGATATTTTTTAGCTCCTATGCCTCTCCTATCCTTTCTCTTCCCTCCATAACCCTCCCAACTCCCATCTGCCTCTAATTCCCCCGATAGTCATCCTCGCTGGCCTTCTGATATTGATATATTCCCTCTCACAGCATAATCTGTGAACTGTATTATATCTCACTTAAAACAGGAACTTCCAATTCAAACATAAGGGCTAAAACAAACTTAAATTTCGAGTCCTTCCAGAACACTTTCCTTATGCCCCATTCTCGCTTACACCGATAGCATTTATAAAAATTTCTTCTCACTTTTCCTTGTTCCCATCACTCTGACTCCTTAAAATCCCCACCTCTCTCAGAAACTCCTCTGCTATTATGATAGCTTTACTATGTTCACCCCCTGATGTCACATCTCATTATACCACGGTGGAATGTTTTGAGCAATCACCTAATCATTATACAAGCTCAGCATTCATTCTTCATGCACCACTTCATGCCCGTATGATGGCGCCACCTATGAGCGATACGGCGCTTATGATGAAGAATATGGAGGAAATTCCGAGCGTATCCCCCGCCAATCCGAGTATCGGTCGTGATAGAGAGCCAAATCCGAATCCCGCGAACATCATGAAGCCGAATGCTATTCCCGTTCGTGAATGAGGTATTTCGGAGGATATGCATGTTATTATTGCAGACAGCGCCATCGGAAATGTCATACCTGCAAGAACAAGAGGAACAAGCGAAAGAAATCCGCACGGCATCAGTGGGACGGCGAGGAAAAGCGGCGCAGCCAGAAGAAATCCTATGGAAACCGCAGATCTTCCGCCGAAAATATCTGAGATCACGCCTCCTAAATATTTGCCAATCGCGCCGAATGCCAGAAACACACCTGTCACAACACCTGCAAATGCCACACTGAAACCCTCAGCCACAAGATACAACGGTATAAATGTGGATACACCGCCCACAACAAATCCGAAAATGCCCTCCGCAATGTATAACTGGCGGATAAAACGACCCCTCATCTGGTTGACGAAATCGCACAGATCATCGCAAATCGCACATATGACGCCACCACGAGCACGCACAGCACCGTCACATCCTCCACCATCCGCATCACGATCATCACACATACTCGTCTCAGCGCTCTCAGCGCTCTCAGCGCTTGTGGCGCTCTCCTTCAGAGCGTTCTCCTTCCTGACACGCATCCTGACACGCGCACCGTTCATGCTCAATATGAACAGCGCGGAAAAGACAGCTGGCATAGCCAATACCGCATACGACACCCTCCATCCCACCTGCGGCGCGAGAAATCCAGCAATTGCAGGAGCAGCGGCGAGCCCCAGGTTTGCACCTATCTCATGCATGCCAAACACTCGCCCCCTCTCCCCTCTGAAAAAAATTGCAATATACGACAGCGCAAGTGGATGATAAAAACTCAACAAAAAGCCCAATATAACCATATAAAAAAGTAAAGAAATATAATCCCTTGTGAAAATAATAAAAAATGAAAAAATACCTGTTGAAAGAAGCGCATATCCAAGTATATTGATCTTATTTCTCATAATATCAGATAATATTCCTGTTAATATGCTCATCATGCCTATGGAGGCGCCCAGGGAGAAGGATAAAATGCCCACTTCAGTGTAATTCAAATTGAATTCCTCCATTATGAGAGGAAGCAGTGCGGGAAGCGATGCTGACAGACCGTGGATAAGTCCGTGAGATGCGATAAACGGAAGCAGTGTCCTGTCCCTGTCGCTGTCGGTTGTCATCCCCTCTTATATTGGAGGGCAGAAAAATGTGTATCTCCTCTCCCGACATCCTCGCTCCCGATGTGCACTCTGCACTTATGTGATGATATTCATATTTTATTATTAATACTTGTTATTGCAATGCAGTTTGTTCTTCCAGATGAGCGTATGGACATCGGATCTGAAAATGGTAAGCAGCGCTTGAAAATGAGATATGGGAGGAAAGTCAGGAGGAGGAGGAGCAGATGGGATATTATCTTTGAGATACTCTACGGATTAAACGAGGGCGGCAGTATGAGAAAGACGCATATAATGCATTATGCGAACATTGATTGGCGCAATTTTCAGAAATATTTCAGCATGCTTGTTGAGCAGGGATACATAAAAGAGCATGAAAACTCCTCGGAGTATGTGATAACGGAAAAGGGCAAGTCTCTGCTGCAGAGACTTGAGGAGCTGAAAAATGAGCTCAGTTAGTTTGAAGTCGTGGTGAGAGTTTCAGTCTGCTCTCTCTCTGCTCTCTCTCAACGGTCATTGTAGGAATATGAAGCATATCTCACCAATCCCCCCACCACTCCTTCTCTTATCCATCATCTTCTTCACAATGTTTTTTGTAGCGCGCACATACCATTCCCCATGCTCATCTATTTCAATGCAGAAATCATCATTTATTCGGAGATTTGAGCCCTGTGCCCTCAAAAATCTGCGAGCATCCTCCCCGAAAATGTACAGGGGCATGTGAATTAATAAAAATACTTTTTATAAAAAATGCGCAGTTGCATCTGTGGCTTTGAACTTACATATGCTCCGCCGGCGGCATATTCTGCTGAACTGCATAAGCATGTGCTCAATATGAATGATCTCATTGAACGCATCTCTGATATCAAAATCTGTTTCGGACAGGAGGAGGAAAAGCCTCGCAAAATCCCTTTCAGTTCCTGTCGCGCGTAGCAACTCCCGCATCTCTTCATATATCTCGCCGATATCAGCGCCGCGCTGCGCCGCGATCGCCTTTCCTTCAAATGCTGCGTTCAGCATTCTTCTGATGTGCTCACGATGCGATAGGATGTGCTCCGCAACAGATTCCACAGCACTTTTATCTATGAGATCACAGGAAACAACTGCACTTGCAGCCTCACCTATGCATATTGCCACGCCAGCATCTGCCGCTCCTCCGCCAGCACACCGGGCACAATACTCAATCGTCTTCAACGCTTCCTCCGTCACACTGAAACCCTCCTTTCTGAATATGCGAAGAAGAAGCTGCTGCAGTGCACTTCTCTCACACTCTCCTCCGTCACCCTCTCCGCGCTCCATTTCATATCCGCGCATTTCACTGTTTGAAGAAAATGGACAAAATGATTCAATGCGCTCTTTCTGCCTGTCAAGCGGCTTGAAATGAAGAGGAAGGCATCTTGATCTTATTGGTTGTATAATTCTCGCGGGCATTTTCGCTGAAAAAATGAATCTGCATGTTCTGTTATATTTCTCAATCATTCTGCGAAGTGATTGTTGTATATTAGCAGGCAATAAATCTGCATTTTTAAGAAAAATAATTCTGAAATCCGCATCCATAGGCGGAATTCCTGCATATTCCTTTATGACTTGATTGAATATTTCAACTGCGGATTTATATTCATCGTAAAATATGCGAAAATGCTCATTCTGTTTTAGCCATGCCTTTCTGTGCTCAATGAAATCCGCACACTCCACATAAAGCAAGTTCTCATGCCAGAAATCGCCGTACAGTGAGCGCGCAATCACAAATGCGAGAGATGTCTTCCCGGTTCCCTGAGGTCCGTAGAGGAGAAGATTGGGCACCGTGCGCATGTCCAGAAACGCTTTCACCCGGGCCTTCACATGCTTTTGACCAACTATCTCCTCTATCTCCCTGGGACGGTGCTTCTCCATCCACATCATCTCAATTACGCCCGCACATTCTTTATTATTAATTATTCCGTTGTCGCAATGCCTGTCGCAAGCTGTGCTGTTGCTGTGTGGCAGGGTGGCAGGAAGGAAAGCCCAAACCCTATTCTCCATGCGATGATGAAGTGAAGGCACAGAATGGAGTTTGCCAGGTGCGGGATTATTCTACGGCAATAAACAGAACAGAATAAAATAAAAATAAAACAAAACAAAATAAAACAAAACAAAACAAAAAAACAAAAAAAAGGGGAGAAAGTCACATTTTTCCACTTTCCCTCTTCAACTGCTCAAATTCGTCCTTCATTGCTCTCATTATCTCCTCATATTTCTCTCTGAATGTCTCGTTCCTCTCATATTTCATACGAGCAATCACATCTTTAACATGCATTCTTGCTATTTTAGCAATTCCAACGCCGCTTTCCATTGCATCTCTCGCCATTGCATACCATTCCAATACTATTTTAGCCATCAGATACTGCTTTTCAAGCGAGCAGAATGAGTCTATGTTGTGATATGCGTTCTGCTGGAGGAAGTCCTCACGGATCATACGAGCGACCTCCAAAATGAGGCGGTCACGCTCGGGCAGTGCATCAGCGCCAACGAGCTGCACGATTTCCTGAAGCTGCGCCTCATTCTGGAGTATTGCCATCATCTCATCACGCTGCTCTATGAAATCAGGTGCCACATTCCTGCTGAACCATTCTCTGAGGTGTTCGGTATAAAGCGAATAGCTTCGCAGCCAGGATATTGCGGGGAAATGTCTTCTGTGTGCGAGCGAGGTGTCAAGCGCCCAGAAAACCCTCACAACACGAAGAGTGTTCTGCGTTACTGGCTCTGAGAAGTCTCCTCCCGGCGGTGACACAGCGCCCACAACAGTCACACTTCCGATGCGGGGCTCGCTTCCGAGAGTTTTTACCCTTCCCGCTCTCTCATAGAAATCCGCGAGGCGTGCGGCGAGATATGCCGGATATCCCTCCTCGCCGGGCATCTCCTCAAGCTTGCCTGAAATCTCTCTCAACGCCTCAGCCCATCTTGATGTTGAATCCGCCTGTATCGCGACATCGTAACCCATGTCCCTGTAATACTCTGCGATTGTGATTCCCGTGTATATGGATGCCTCACGCGCTGCCACGGGCATGTTTGATGTGTTCGCAATTAGCGTTGAGCGCTCCATAAGCTTTTCACCGCTGTATGGGTCAATCAACTTGGGGAAATCCTCAAGAACCTCTGTCATCTCGTTCCCTCGCTCACCGCATCCTATGTAAACGATGACCCTCGCGTCCGACCATTTCGCGAGCTGATGCTGCATGACTGTGTTGTGAAGGAACATCGGACCGAAACCCGCTATGAAGTTGTGGAAAAGAGGCACTGTCAGGTCATAAACATCCAGCTCGCCCTCTATCTCCTCCACCTCAACAACCTCATCCAGGAACACATCCGCGGACACATATGCAGAACAACATCGTCTCGCCTCACCGCCCAGAATCTCCTCAAGCTTCCTGAACCTCTCAGACGGGAATTCCGGCTTGAACATGCCGTGGAATTCGGGAAGGTCATGTATGACCACAGCTCCCTTTCCTCCTGAGATATCACGGAGCGCGTGCATGATGCCGAAGCGCAGCAACAGATAGCTCAGTCCGAGCTGCATCTCCCTGCTTCCGATTATCAGTGCCTCATCACATCTTATCACTCCCTCACATGCGAAGAGCGCTGATATGAAGCGCGCACACACATGCAGCGGAGACCTCATCACAATCTCAGGAACACAGTGACCTCTGATTATACTGCGCAGCGCACTTGCGAGAGCGGCACTCCTCACGCGCACACCTTTCCGAAATACATCTGCAGAAACTCCAAAAAGACGCTTGATCAACGATGCCACACGCTCAATCAACTGCCTCTCATCGCTGTAAAAGAGGATGTCCTCTCCTCTCAATTTGCCATCAGCGATGATGAATGCGATCAATTCTGCGAAATCACCATCAAAAGGTTTCCCCGCAATGCGCAAGTGCTGCAGCTCACAGAATGGTATTCTTCTCGGTAATAACATGAGGTCTCCGACCTTCAGATATGCTGCCGGCACTTCGCACACAGCTCCATTCCTGAGGACGAAAAGCCTGTGAGACGGTGTCACCTCTGCTTTTCTGCCAGTTTTTGTTTTTATTCTGTATATTCTGTCTGTTCTGCCTTTGAAGACAGCATTTGCACACGATCTTTCAATTTTCAATTTAGTGTTGAGCGAGAAAACTCCTATTTTGTGCGTGAGGAATGTTATCTCCTCGTTTTTTTCTCTCTCTCCCTCTCTTCTCTCTCTTCTCTCTCCTCTCTCTTCTCTCTCTCTTCTCTCTTCTCTCCTCTCTCTTTCTCCTTTGAGCTCCTCTCTCTCTCCTTTGAGCCTGTTTGCCTCATATATCTCCCTTATTTTCTTTATGCTTCCGTCAGCGAGCAGGACTGGTGTGTCGCCAGTTACACATTTTCCCGTTCCGAATCCGCCGGGTATTGCGCCTGTCCCTCCCTTTGCCATCGGAAAGAATGTGTCGCACACGCGCTGACCTGTCAGAAGAGGGACTGTGGGGTCAAGCTTTTCCCTGTAAGGTCTGCCTTTGCGAACGGGCCAGCGATGTTTCATGCGCAACTCTATCTCCCTGCCGCTTTCTGTCTCAATGCGGGCGATGACATCGTTAACCGTGAACTTTCCACTCCTTATCTCCAGAAGCTTTCCTCTCTCAATCCTCGGAGGCACGAGTATGCGATGTGTAATTACTTTGGTTTCCTGCACTTCGCCTATTATGTCGCCACCAGCAACTGAAGCGCCTTCATCAACTGTGGGCTTGAAATCCCACTTACAACTGGCGTCAAGCGCATCAACATAAATGCCTCTCGTGATGAAATCGCCGCCTGCTTTCTCCTTTATCGCCGAAAGAGGGCGCTGAATGCCGTCGTAGAAGTTTTTCAATATGCCGGGACCAAGCTCAACTGAGAGCGGCGCACCAGTTCCGATGACAGGCTCGCCAGGTTTGAGACCCGTGGTGTCCTCGTAAACCTGAATGTATGCAAGGTCACCTTCAAGTCGTATTGTCTCGCCCATCAGACCCTCATCACCGACACGCACCACCTCATACATCTCACAGCCCCGCATGTTATCCGCAACAACAAGCGGGCCGGCTATGCGCATTATGCTTCCTCTTCTCTCCTCTCTATCAATCTCCTCACGCCGCCTACCTCCTTCCCTCTCTGCCATTTCCTCATCCTCCTATTCCCTCATTTTTTTCACAGTGAACACCCAGCTCACTCAGATACCAGCTCACTCAGATAGAAAGCTTATAATTGAATCAGCGAGCCATTTTCCGTTGCACACAGGAAAAAACACAAGAAAAAACACAAGACAAAAAATCCACCAACGCACAGCACAGCACAGCACAAATCAAGAAAGCGCGTTGAGCATCCCTCTCATTGCTGATATGCTGAGCTGACCCGGTGCAACTTCCTCGTCGTCATCTGGAAATCCGTATGTGAGCGCTGAGCCGTATATGGGTGCAATGACGCGTGTGTGCTTTCCGATCCTTCCCATGCCTATTATCGCAACTTTCTTTTCATTTCTCGCATTTCTCGCATGTGCGCCGCTTCTGTCGTTGAGAGAGTCGTTGAGAGAGGAGTGAGAGAGTTTCAGTGTTATCCTGAGGAGTGTGAGTGCATCCTCAGCCGTTTTGGGCGTCACCGCTATCTTTGCAATATCTGCGCCTTCTGCGTGCATCTCGTGTGCCATATTTTCAATGCTGTCTGCGGCTGGCATTCCGCTGAAGTCGTGAAATGAGAGTATGACAGATGCGTTTCTGTCATGCGCGATCCTCATTATCTCCGACCTCATCTCATGCTCCGCCATGAATTCAACGTCAACGGCATCCGCATCAACAACCTCCATCAATTCGGCGAGCAGATTCATGCGCTCCTCCTCAGTGCCTTCAAAACTGCCGCCCTCACCCGCAGCACGATTTGTGAGTATGACATGCGCATCACACCTGAAATCTTTAAAAACGCTGACAAAGTCGCGCACCCTCGCAACATCTCGCTCATCTCTCCTGAGCAAGTCGACACGCAGCTCAACAGCATCAGCCCCTCGCATTATCGCATTCAACGCTTTCTCCACCGATAGACTTCTCAACACACACACAAGCGCTGGGGTCCTCAACATATGTCATCATCTCCAGGCCCTGACATCATGAATCACATCACGGGACGAAATCATGACGCATGAAGCCTATCCGAGTTTGCCGCGCTCCCTCTGTCTTTTTCTGAACCACACAAATGCGACAACCGCCACAATGACGAGCACAACCGCGGCGAGCACATACCTCATGACATCTCCCATTCTTCTCGAAGATCCCGCGCTTTCAACAGCAATTTTCGCGTTCTCAAGTGCGCTCTTCGCCTCTTCCAGTGCCCTCTCAGGTTTTCCCTGCATGTAGAGATTTTCAGCATGGCTCAGCTGTGATCTTGCGTTCTCCAATTCTCTCTCCGCATTCACAAGTCCGGACACAATCTTTTCCGCCTCTTTTATCTTCTGTTTTGCCTCCTCCATATATTTTATTGCTTCTTCTATGAGCCATGAAGACACATTTGTCTCCCTGTTTTCAATCATATACTCGCCTTCTGATGTCCTCTGAGTGATTTTTATCAGTGTGATGGGCATTCTCATTTTCACATTGTTCACCGCTTCGGCGGTCAACAGTATTTTTATCTCATTTATGTTCTCAGGATTTATGGGCAGTGGGTTACGATATTCAACATTTCTGCCATCTATGAGTATGGCGGGCTCAACGCCTTTATCAATGAAATATGATTCAATGTGCAGTTCGGTGTTTCCGAGCTCTTTGCTGTAGTTTGTGGGTGTTATAAGAACCTCAACCGTGAACTCACTGCCGTTTAGCAGCATTCCGTAGGTGTTCCAGAAATTCTGCGCATCACTTTTCCTGAAATATATGGAGAAGTTGCTGTTCATGAATACTGATTTTTCAGCCGTTGACACTGCGAGCGGCACGGATGCTGCGACAATCAGAACAACAATCAGAACAACAGCAATTGCCAGAGCACGCATGTGCACACCTCCTCAGAAAAGAGGCTTTATCTCCTCCCTGCTCTCGAGCAGCTCTTTATATTCGCGCTCTTTCTCCTCAGTTATTTCCCTCAATTTCTCCTGCGCTTCAACTGCCATTTCCTGAAGCTCTCTCACACGCGGAATATCAGACACATTGGAGAACAGAGTGAGTGCTGCGACATGCTTGCTCTTTGGTATGGGGAAATCTCCACCTCTGACCTCCGTCCCTCTTATAAGCTCTTCCACGCGCTTTCTCGCACTCTCAACACCTTTCCTGCTTATGTATTCCGGAGGTCCCGCGACTATTATGAGCGCGCGCTCAGCCGTTGTGACATCGCAGGGTATCGTCAGTCTTCCCACAATTGCGCGTTTTGTGAGCGACATAATACGTGTGACACCGTCCATTGTATCTATGCTCGTTTTCTTCTTCCCGCCGAACACCTTTTTGAATATTCCTCCGCCACTGCTCGTTCCACTGTTCTCCTCTATCTCCTCCGCTGCATATCCTATGACGGATATGCCACCTCCTCTCAGCGTGTTTATGACCTCAGCAGCATCAACAACCATCTCCCCAACAACATCCGACTCTCCGGCACCGAAAAGTATGCTCAGTCTCCTGACTATCTCAATGTTCATATATTTATGTGCCTCCACAACACTCTCTCCAGAACGCTTCCACGCATCATTGTCAAACAGCAGCAGGTTGTCAACCTCCTTCACAAATGTCTTCAGGCTGCGGGCTGCGTTGAGCGCATATAAGCCGCCTTCATCACGTGCGGGAAGTATGCCAAGTCCATAAACCGGCTCATCATACAGCATTTTCAGCCTGCGTGCGAGAACAGGGGCGCCTCCAGAACCGGTTCCACCTCCGAGACCCGCTATAATGAGAAAAGCATCAATTAGATGTGTGCCTTTCCTGTCTATCGCGCTCTGTATCGTGTGTATTTCCTCTGATGTTATCTTTGCACCGAGCTCGTTGTCAGCACCTATGCCATGACCTTTCGTGATCGCTTCGCCTATGAGCAGCCTGTCCTCAATCGGAATATGTTCCAATCCCATAAGGTCAGGTTTTGCCGTGTTTATCGCCAAAACCCTCACAACGCAGTTCATCCGCATTTCACGGTCAAATTTCAGGAAAAGATCTGCAACTTTCCCACCTGCCTGCCCAAAACCGATCACAAATACTTTCATCTCAGCTCCCCTCACTCCTCTGAGGATTCCTGCTCCCCCTCCTCACATCAATCACATCCCATACACATAAAAGATTTGTCTCATCAGGAATATCCCTTTCCAACTCACGCTCTCCTGCTTCCGGTTGCTCGCTCTTTTTTGCTCGCTCTTTTATACACCTTTCAAAACAAAACCGCAGTTATACGAATTGAAACGCACTTCCTGCATCTGTATCTCAATCTCCCCCCCTCTCATGCGGACGCTTCCAGCGCGCCCAAACGCGTTGTTCAGCCTCTCGCTGACACGCCTCCCACCACCTTTCACCGCAACTCGCAGACCTTTCATAACGCCGGATTTATCGTCAAAAATGATGTCACTCACATTGCCCACATACTCACCAGACTCGGACATCACCTTTTTGCCGAGCAAATTCCTGCCGGACAAGTTCAAATTTCGCTTTTTGTTTATCAGATCCCTTATCAAATCCTCCCTTCTCCTTATCTCATTCACATTTGTTCCCATCAACTCACTTATCGCATTCACATCTATCACATCTTCAAGCCTCATGTTCATTCTGTGAAGCATTGCCTGCACGAGACACTGAGAGAATGCAAATGGAAAAAATTGTGCAAAATCGCCGTGCATCTTTATCGCATCCTCATCATCAGTATCAAACAAAAAATCAGAGACCACAGCGCTGACCTCCTCACGAATGCGCCTCCTCAGATACTCCTTGTCAACAGAACGCTCCTCCGCACCTGAGCCTCCTCCTGAGTGAAAAACCCCCCGTTTAACGCCAGCTTCAGCATGCTCCCTGAGGCTTCGCTGCGCACTCTCCTCTTTTTTCTGATCATGCCTCCCGCCGAGAATCTGAACAGCATAAGGAGCGAAATATTCTATCGCACGCTCGTCAACATCCTCAAATATGAAATTCCACGGGAAAAGTTTTGAGCGCCTGTATGCAATCACTTTCTCCTTATCTATGCCCTTCCTCATTCTCAGCCTCATCGCTTATCATCACTTATTATCATTCATTTCACTTTTCTCCTGTTCTCTCTGACGGTTCTCTCTGACGGTGTTCACTGACGGAGAGCGAATATGGATGAAGAGAGATGGATGAAGAGAGATTTCACTGACGGAGAGCGAGTATGGATAAAACGAGATAAGAAGAGAGATGTGATATGAGACATGAGAGATGAGAAGAGAGTTCTCACCTTCTGAAAAACCTCACTATCCTGCGCATACTGCTCATGCTGTCTGCGTTGTTTTGAGAGTTTCTGTTTCTCTTACCTCTTTCCGAGTTGCATACTTTCCATATCCACTCGCCGAATCCGGTGATCTCGTATTTTCCACCGTTTTCACGGACTATATCATGACCCCAGCCGTCGCTCACGAGGAAAGACAGAGCAGCCATCAGCTTTTTGTCATAATCCTTCACAAGTTCTTTGTATTCGCTGTCCCTTCTGCATGAAATCTCCTTTATCTCCTCTTTGCTGAGCGCTCTTCCCGCGGACACGAGCACGCTCAAAACTATGAACGCATATTCGTTCTGACTGAGCCTTCGCCATATGTCGTCTATCAAGTTCTGCATGCCCATTTTCTTCTTCGCTGTCTCCTGTATGAGAGAAATCACACGGTCGAGCACGCGCAGCGGTGATTCATCTGAATTCACCTTTATGCCTTCAGAAGAGAACACAGCATCACGCAGTTCAATTCTGCGCAACGGGTTTCCAAAAAAAATATCGGTGATCGCTCTGAAAAAATCTTCAGAAAGCTGGTCATGTTCACTGTCATACGGGAAGAAATTGCCATTAAAATCCAAATTAGGTGCAAATTCTGCCGTCAGCTCAAGCAATTCTCCGCTTATGATCTCAAGATTTTTCATTGCATTCATCCTTTCTTCCCTATCCTTTCTCAATACACGCGCTTCGGCTTCAAGTCTTTCACGCAATTTACCACTTATTCCTCTTTCCAGAAGCCGCTCTATCTCCTCAAGTCTCTCCTCATCATCCTTTTTTGACAGCAGATGTTTCAATCTCCAATACTCCATCGCGAGCGCGTTTGCACGCTCATTGAAGTTCTCCCTCATAATCCCCCACCTCTTATCTTCCCGCTTCCGTTTTTAATGATTATCTCTTAACGAAACTTTGCTTCTACACCTGGCCCTGCATACTGACCATCACTGACCATCACCCCGCTGACAACCGGAGCTCATCCCGACTGATGCGCCCTCTCACCTCACATGCACATTGATTGAATTATTGAATTGAGACGGGAGACACTCGGCGATAGAAAATTTTAATTTATGCTAAAACAATCTGAAAATGATGACGGACTTGTCGGTGTGGCGGAAGGTCGGCATGTCAGACACGAACCTTGTGAGGGAATTTTTCAGAACACTCATAGGTGAAGAAGGTCTGAGGGTGATAGAGGGCATACCTGATGGTGAGATAACAGATGAGGAGCTCGCAAAGATAACAGATATGAAGCTCACCTCAGTGAGGAAGGTTCTGTATGCGCTTTATGAGAAGAGGATAGCGGAATATCGCACCGAGCGTGACGACGAGAGTGGCTGGATAACATACTGGTGGAAGATAGACATAAGCAAGGTGCGCCACATAATTGAGAATGACATACAGCACAGGATAGAGGAAATACGCAGACAGCTCACAAGGGAGCGAAGAGGGATGTTCTATCAGTGCAAATGCAGGCGGATCACATTTGAGGAGGCCGCATCTCTGAATTTCTGGTGCGACCTCTGCGGCTCTCAGTTTGAATACAAGGACAACACAAAGGAGATAAAAGAGCTTGAAGAGGAAATTGCCTCATTGGAGCAATGGATGAGGCGACTGAGAGGCGAATAAAAGAGGAATGCATCGGAATACTGCGTGAACAGGGATGCCCAGAAAATGTGATAAGACATTGCATTGCAGTTGCAGATCTCGCAGTTGAAATCGCGAAAAATTATGATGATGTTGATGAGGAAGTTGTGCTCAGAGGAGCACTGCTCCATGACATAGGACGTTCAAAAACGCACGGAATTGCACATGGAATCGTTGGCGGTGAGATCGCAAGGTCACTTGGTCTTGATGAGAAGATCGTAAAAATAATAGAGCGGCATGTGGGCGCAGGTATCACAGCAGATGAGGCAAAAAGACTCGGACTGCCCAACACAGATCTCGTGCCAAGGACAGTTGAGGAGAAAATCGTCGCATGCGCTGATAACCTCATAAACGGAGACAGAAGAATCAGCATTGAGGAGTCTCTCGCTGAGATGCGGGCAAAGCTCGGAGATGATCATCCCGCCATTGAGCGCGCCAAAAAACTTTATGATGAGGTTCTCGGTGCCTCTTCCTCTGAGTCTCATGTGAAAGGTGAATAAATGAGGTGGGTGACGGAGTGAGTTTATGCATTCATCCTTTCACTCTATGCATTCATCCTTTCACTCCAGCGGAGAAAGATGAAGGGAGATGAAGGTGGGAGAGATGAATGAGAAGGGTATGAAGGAGGAAGAAGTGCTTGTTATTTTGAATGAGAAGAAGAGGAAGGACAGGAGATATGACAGGATACTGAGCTCAATGTGCACATATCCGCATGACATCGCGCTCAAAGCACATATGATGTTCATAGAAGCGAACCTCGGCGACAGCGGTCTGTTTCCGGGGACGAGTGAGATGGAAGAGGAAGTTGTGCGCATGACAGGTGCACTTCTCGGCGAAGAGAATGCGTGCGGTTACATATCAACGGGCGGAACTGAGTCAAATATTCAGGCTGTGAGGGCCTTCAGGAACTTCAAGATGCGTGAATGGAGGGGCACTCCGCGCGAGGGAGAGAGAATGAACATTGTCGTGCCTGAGTCCGCACATTTCTCCTTTGAAAAGATTGCTGATATGCTCTGCATTGATGTCAGGAAAGCGCAGCTTGACGATGAACTGAGGGTCGACCTCAGCGATGTTGAGGCGTTGATTGACGATAAGACAATAGGATTGGTGGGCATTGCAGGAACAACAGAGTTCGGTCAGATAGACCCCATAAAGGAGATGGGAGATATTGCGATTCGCAATGAAATATTTCTGCATGTTGATGCGGCTTTCGGTGGATTTGTCATTCCATTTCTTGATAAAAAATATGAGTTTGATTTTTCGGTTGAAGGAGTCTCAACAATATCAGTGGACCCTCACAAAATGCTCGCATCAACTATTCCAGCGGGATGCGTACTTTTCAGGGAGAATGAGCTTATGGAAATGCTGTCTGTTGAGACTCCATATCTCACGACGAAGACGCAGTTCTCGCTCACAGGAACGAGGAGCGGTGCCGCTGCTGCCGCAACATATGCTGTGATGAAGTTCCTGGGCGTTGAGGGGATGCGTCGCATAGTGAGAAAATGCATGGACATCACCAAAATGCTCGTCTATGGCGCCCGCTCATTGGGTGTTCACACAGTCATAGAGCCAGTGATGAACGTCGTCGCACTGGATGTGGGGGATGCCGAAAGAGTTTCATCCGCACTGAGAGAGCGTGGTGGCTGGATAACATCTGTCACGAGAAAACCAAAAGCGTTGCGCCTCGTGATAATGCCTCATGTGAAGGAGGAAACTGTGAGCGATTTCCTCGCCGATTTAAAGTGTGTGTGCGAAGAGCAGTGTTGATCAATGAGTGAGTGATGCAGATGCTGGGCAGAAAGGAGAATGCTGAGCAGAAAGGAGAGTGCTGAGCAGAAAGGAGAATGCTGAGCAGAACGGAGAATGCTGAGCAGAAAGGAGAGGAGTGAGATGGAGATGGAGATGGAGAGAGATGGAGAGAGAGCAATGTGCTGAGGCTGTTGTTGAACTCCATTCCGAAACTGTGTGCAAGCGGAGAATACCGAAAAGATACAGACTGCCTGTGCTTGATGAGAGGTTGAGGCGCGAGCGCACGAGGATGGAGGCAAAAACTATTTCGGAAGCGCGAAGGCACGGCGTTCCAACACCGATCATCTTTGATGTGGATGATTATGAAATTGTGATGGAGCGCATACATGGAAAGATCGCACGTGATGTGCTTGATGAGGAAATATGTGAAAAAATGGGAGAAACAGTGGCGAAGCTTCACAACGCGTCCATAATTCACGGAGACCTGACAACATCAAATTTCATAGTCGGCTGTGACGGACGTGTATACCTCATAGATTTCGGTCTCTCTTTCTTTGACACAACAACAGAATCTCGCGGTGTTGACATTCACGTCTTCTTTCAATGCCTCCGGGGGACACATGCATCTCACGAACACTCCTTCAGACACGCATTCCTGCGAGGCTACAGGCGTTTTTTTGCCGGAGATGCCGATGCCGTTATAAGGCGTGCGGATGAAATATGGCTTCGCGGAAGATTTGTGGAGAGGAGAAGTGGAGGGAGAGGTGGTGATCATGGAGATCCCGGATGAGATACGCGCATATGTCCTGAGTGAAGTGGGCGGAACTTATTCCGACCACAGAGTGGGAGTTTCAGAGCTCGGCTCATGCATCCGGAAGGCCTGGTATAAGCGCCGTTTCCCAAAAATGCCTGATTTTGAAAGCGCATTGAGAATGTTCATAGGCCGTCTTTTCCACTTATACATAGAAAAAGATTATGAAAACACAGAAGTATCTGTCACTTATGACACGGGAAAGGGCATTATTGCCGGAAAGATAGATGCAATTGTTGGAGATACTGCAATTGATTTCAAATCAAAGAGAGATTTAAAAAGAATCTCACAATACGGTCCTCTAACCAGAGATGTGAATCAGGTTAAGTTTTATGCATATATGGCGGATCTGAAGCGTGCAAAGCTTCTTTATTACAAGATTTCACCTCCTGTAAAATATGATGGGAGCGTTGATGAGTTCATACTGAGTTTGAAGAGGGGCATTGTGATGGAGGTGCTGAACAGCACTCACATCTCGTTTGATGTGAAAATGCATGATCTCACTGATGTCGTCCGTAATTATGTGACTCGTGCTAAGATACTTTTTGAGGCGCTTGAGGATGAAAGACCTCCCTCTTTTGAAGATTTTGAGGGTTTTGAGATCGAGAGACCACCGGAATGGGAATGCAGGTTCTGTGAGTTCAGGCAGATATGCGAATATGCTGACAGAAAGCGCTAGAGCTGAACAACGCTAAAAAGTCTCTCTCACTCTTTTCACGAGATCGCGCATCTTCCTCTCACTCCACTCGTCAAGATCGTCAAAATCAACAACTCTGTCTCTCGTCGGCGGACAGACTATCCTGTTCCACCTCACCAGTATGTTTTCAGGAGGAACTCCAATATCCCTCAGCGCATCCAGCAGCATAACACGAAGCGCACCCCTTGACTCTGGAGGCGGATAAATGAGAGACTCCCCTATCTCCTCATCCGTCAGCATGCGCTCAACGCCTGCGCAGCAGGCAACACTCTCGTAAAAATCTTCATCACAGACATTTGAAAACGCGAAGCACGCGGATATCTTCATCATCCTGTCCTCCGTCGCATCACTCATTTTATCTCTCTCACTCATTGCATCAATAATATTCGCATCTTTCTCAAGCACATCCCGCATCGCATAATCAACAGATTCACGCAGACTGTCAAGTTCAATGAATTTTCCCCTCTCTATAATATTCAATTTGAGAAGCCATTCAACGCTTTTCATCAGAAAATCATCCTCAAGCAGTCCCATACTCATCTTATCATGAATCCTCTCAAATGTTTTAAGCGCATATATATCCAGGTTATCCGCCGACTTCTCGTCAAAAAGATTTTCTATTGCGTCTATGTATGAGCTCATAATATCCATAGCATTGATAGTCGTTCCGCTTTTCGTTTTGAGCTTCCAGTCACCTTCTGTGTTTCTTGAGAGCGTTCTGAAAGTCTCAACAGGCTCGTTTATGCCATCAACATCTCTTATAATGCCCTCTTCTATCGCATGTATGACAAATGATGTGATCGCGTTGTTCAGAAATCTTGCAATTTCAACGCGCAATCCTTCACCTGAATCTATATGTATTCTCATGTTTGATATTCCTTTTATTGAGAAAAGTGGATGTTTGCGCACGCCAGCGCCTCCGTAAATGTGTTTTGTCGCTATTGCTCTCGGCGATATCACATATTCGGCAGATTCAATCATATCCCTCATGCTGCAAAATGCTTTGCTCACATAACCTCCGGCGCCGAAGAAGATTGGTTTGATTATCAGAAAAGGTATGAAGTTCTCTTTGTTGAAATCCCTTGAAACCGAATAGTTCTCATGAGTGCCCCTTGTGAATGCGGGATGAAGCTCTGTGTTCGCACGCCAGCACTGTACGGCATGTCTCACGCGCTCAGCCTCTCCGCCACTCTCCATTTTTTCCATTTTCTCATCATGTCCGTGTTCCATTTTCTCTCCGCGACTGTTAACTCGCTCAGCTGCTATCTGAACATAAAATTCCATTGCTTTATCGTATTTCAGCAGTTCATACGCATTTCTGCACTCAGGCGTTGCGATCTCAAATGAGAAGTTGCACAGATAAATGCGAGAGCCATTTCTCAAAAATCCATCATAGTCCTTTGAATGAATGATCGCGGGCAAGTAACCGAAAAACTTGTGATTTTTCAGCGCATCAAACAGGTTCATGCTCAGTGCAATGCTCGTCTGAATGTCGGTCCTCTCAAACGGCTTCCCCACCCTGAATTCCTGCTCAATTCCCTGCCACTTTCGCAGATCCCTTCCCATTCCCATTATTATATTTTGTATATTTTGTCATCCCCCTGTTGCTCATCCCCGTCCCACATCTCCACATCTCCCATATCTCCCATCCGGGCCATGCGTGGGCTGTTGTTTAGGTTAGCTCTGCAATCAGGTCAACGTCCATGCGCTGCTGAAGACAGTTGAACCGCATCACCAGTCGGGAATGGAGAGTATCAGACTGATGATATCCTCCAGTTTCTCCTCATCAATGGCGCTGTTGTTTTCATCTTTTTCTTCAAAATGTGAGGGGGGCAGGTGCATGACAACATTCTCATAAATGCCGCTGTTATCTTTGCTTATAACAATTTTCGGAATTTTGCTTCTTTTGAATCCCTCAACAATGACAAAATCAACGCATTCACATCTCATCACATCAAGTGATCTCTCCAGCATATCTTCCGTTCGCTGCATCCTTATTTTTTCTGTGATCAGTGTTGCTTCCGTCACCTCATCATTTTGCTTCAGTTTGCGCATGCACATCATCATATCCTCGGTGATGCCTACGACGACATCAGCACCTGCTGAAAGCATGCGTTCCGTGTCTTTATTACTGTCGCTGCCCATCACGATTTTCATGCTCCGGCGTTTCCCGTCATGCGGGACATCAAGATGCTCAGCATGTTTTATGCAGCCAACTCTGCCGTATCTGAGGAGGCGAGGTATGAGCTGAGAAATCACCGATGTCTTTCCTGAGTTCTTCTCCCCGACAATGGATATGATTTTCACTGTCGCATTTCTTTTATTTTGCATAAATTTATAGGAAATGGCAGATGCTGTGGATGCAATCAAACAGATAATTGCGTGTGAGGAGGAAGCCAGAAGGATTGTGAGTGATGCCAGAGAGGAGGCTGCGAGGATTCTGAAGGATGCTGAGGAAACCATCAGGCAGATGAAAGCACGGGCACACGAGGAGGAGCGTAAGATGGCGGAGGATATAATGCGGAGATTCGTGCAGGAGGGAGAGGCTGAGAAGGAAAAGATAATTGCCGAGGCAATGGAAGAGGCGAAAGCGAGAAAGGAGCGTGCACTTGAGAGATATGAAGATGCTGTGAAAAGCGTTCTGTCCATTCTTCTTGGAGTGGAGAGATGATGGAGTGGATAGATGAGAGAGAGGAGAGATAATGGAGCGAGGAGATGATGGAGCGGATAGATGAGAGAGTGGAGAGATGAGGGAAGATGCATGATGCATCGCAGCGAGGATCGCGTGGCGCGTGAGATTGGTGGTGGGATATGGGAGTGACAGAAATTTTGGAGAGGATAAGGGCGTCTGCCGAGGAGGAAAGGCAGCGCATCATAAGTGATGCGAAGAGGCGTGCTGAGGAGATGATTGAAAATACGAAGACATCACTGGAAAAGCACAAAAATCAGGTGCTCGCTCGCGAGGAGCGCAGAGGAGAGGAGGAAAAAGCAAGAATCATTCGCTCTGCAAGGCTTGAGGCAAGGCGCATAAGATGGGCAGCTGAGGAAGAACTTACGCAGCAGATATTTGAGGAGGCGGAGAGGAGGCTCAACATCGTGCGTGAGAAGGGATTCGCCGGCATACCATACAACCAAATCCTCGCAAACCTCATAAAAGAGGCTGCAATGAGCATCGCATACATTGAGACACATCCTCAGTCTTCTCCGGAGGATACCATAAAAATTGAAGTGCTGCTCAGCGAGCAGGATGCTGATTTCATAGATGATGATATACTTTCTGAAATCTCAGAGGAAATTGCGAAAGAGACAGGAGTAAAAACCCAGATAACAGTGGCACCAGAGCGCATTAAATCGCTTGGCGGCGTCGTTGTCCGGCGTGAAGACGGTAAAGTGGAGGTGAACAACACATACGAAAAGCGACTGGAAAGACTTATGCCGCTGCTGCGGGAGCGTGTTGCAAAAATACTGTGGACATGAGCGTGAGCGGAAAAAAGAAAAAGCAAATGGATGGAGGGGACATGATCGCGGCAATTGTTGATGAGGACACAGCAACCGGGTTGAGGCTCGCAGGCATTGAAAACATATATGAGTTGAGCGAAAAAGATGCAACAGCAGAAGATTTATCACAAATACTTGATAAAATTGTATATGATTTTGCTGTTATCATCATAACAGAGAGATTTGCTGAAAAGATAAGGGCCAAAATAAGGAGCATCAATGAGATGAAACACGGCATTACCCCCATCATCGTTGAGATACCTGACAGAAAAGGAGCAATGGAGAAGGAGATTGATGAGATAAGCCTGCTCATAAAACGAGCTGTCGGAATCAGGTTGAAATAGCCCGCGTCCGGCTGCGTTGAAGATGCACGCTTCTGCTGAGGAGGAAGATGGAGATGCGGTAGTGATGCTCCGTGCTGTATCATATCATCACACAACACACAACACACGACACACACCACACAACACACAACACATCACACAACAAAATTCGGTTCTACATGCACTTTTTTTCCTCCCGTATATCCACGATTTCAGATATTTCAGGACCTGTTGATATCAATGTAACGGGGACTCCTGTGTCGTCTTCGACCTTTGCTATGAATTCCTTCACCTTATTGCTGAGTTCCTCATAAGTTCTTGCGCCTTTGCATGAGGCATCCAGCCTGTCTATGCCGCTTAATGCTATCATTGTCGCGCCATTTATCATTGCTGCATATCTTGCCATATTGGAATCCCATACACCAACCCTTCTTTTTCTGCCTGTGACTGTTCCGAACTCCTCTATGCCGAGTTTTGCGGTCTCCTCATCCGGGAGTTCCGTTTCAAAAGGACCCTCTCCCACCCTTGTCGGGAAAGATTTGAACACGACGACGACATCATCAACACGCGTGGGACCAATACCGACATCCGCGGCGATTTGAGATGCTGTGGTGTCTTTTGATGTGACGAAGGGGTAGGTGCCGTAGAACAGAGATATTCCGAGACCCTGCGTCCCCTCAATGAGCACATTCCTGCCATCATCAAGTGCGCTGTTTATCTCAAGCGGCACATCGCATATGTAATCCTTCAATGCAGCGATGTCTTTCGCCTGTTTTATCCTTCTCAATGCGCGGTCAGCATTTGCAGGCCCGCATCCAGTTCCTGTTGTTCCGATTTTATCGTGCAGTTCAGCATTTTTCTGATCAATCTCCTTGTGCTTCTCCTCTATCACGGCGCATCTCCAGTCAACGCCGACGCGTTTGTGCAGGTTCAGCTCTGACATCTCCCGCATCAGCACATCCACATCAACAAGGACTCCCGCTCCTATGAGGAGGCGAGCATTTTCGTGCACGAATCCTGAAGGAACCATGCTGAGCGCATATTTCCTGTTTCCTATCTGAACTGTATGACCTGCGTTCGGTCCCACACCACCGCGAGCGGCTATCGCTGGCTTGTCGTTCTTCGCGAGATACGCAACTATCTTTCCCTTCCCCTCATCACCGAAGAATCCGCCGACAACAATTGTAGAAGGCATTTTCCTCCCTTCTATTCATCTTCAGTGCTCAATGGGCTCGGTGCGATTCGAACGCACGACCTCCGCCTCGTGAAGGCGGCGTCATACCCCTAGACCACGAGCCCCTCCCCTTCATTTAGAAAATGATTTTGATTTCTCACTTTTTATTGTTTGCTGCCAGTGTTGTCTCAGCAGCGCACCGGGCCATCGCTCAGCGGCAAGCTGTGCCGTGATCCGCATGTGCATGATTATGCATAGGATCATATCATCATATTTCATGATAATTACCTCATAATCGTAACAAATCATCATAACAAATCATAATCATAACATGATCTCATAACATAATCATGACATAATCATAATCACAAATCCAATGAGGAATCCGACGATTGCACCTGAGTTCAGAAAGGGCAACCCGGCGTGAGGCTTCCCTCTTCCCGCAAATGTGCAGAGGAAGGCGTATCCAGCAAGTGTTCCCGCGATTGTGAAGAACGCAGTCAAAGGAGATACGAAAGTGTATGCGGAGACCGCAAGCACACCTGGAATTATAGCATCGCCGAGACCCATGAAGAACGCATCACTGCTTATTCGCTCATAATTAACCTCCCCCGCTGTCCCCGCCGTCTCCGCCACTTCTCCACCACGCTCTTTCTCATTTCCCCGCTTTT
>JAOQIN010000059.1 GCA_026134085.1 Candidatus Methanoxibalbensis ujae | reverse complement strand
TCGCCTTCATACACCATATATAAATCTCACCTTTTCTATCCTTGAAAACTTGAAAAGGCGGGAATGGCAGCAACAATATTTTTACAGTTTTCTGATCGTCAATTGCATCGCTCACTGTCGCTGTGTCAGCGACATAGCCCTCCTCAAACAGACACGTGAGACGCATACCTCCATAATCCGATATCGCATCGCAATATCATGCACGGAGACCATATATCATGCACGGACCGCGTTGAAATGGTGTTTCAATGAATTATGAATCAGGGTTCTGAGGTGATGTCCTCGTATGCGGACATTGCAGCGACTGCGCCTTCGGCGCACGCAACTATCACCTGACGAACGCCGCCGGAGACATCGCCAGCTGCATATACGCGCTCAACATTTGTCCGCTGATTCCTGTCGGTGACTATGTATCCGCTATCATCGCATTCAATGTTCAGATGAGATGCGAGCTCGCTGTTGGGAACCTCGCCTATAGCGACAAACACGCCATCCACAGGAATTTCCCTCTCATTACCCCTCTCTGTTATGACAACACATTCAACACGGTCACTTCCTTTTATTTCCTTCACCTCGGAGTTCCACAGTATCGGAATTTCAGCACGGTCTATCATGCGTTGCAGATATTTTCCAGCACGCAAAGAATCTCTGCGATGCACAATTGTGACATCACATCCCATGTTTTTGAGGAACAATGCTTGTGTTGCCGCCGAATCTCCTCCGCCAACAACGATCACACGCTTGTTTTTGAAGAAGAATCCGTCGCATGTCGCGCAATATGACACTCCTTTTCCCAGAAATTCGTCCTCGCCGACGACTCCGAGCTTGCGATGGCGAGTGCCTGTGCATATTATCAGCGCCTTCGCCACATATGATTGTTTTGTTGTTTGCACGATGAAATCAGCCGATGATGAAAAGGAATCTGATGATTTCTGATTTGATCCCCGATGCTGCGAGAGCCTCAAAACCTCCTCAATCTCCCTTATCTCCACATAATCCGCTGCATGCTCCTTCAATCGTGATGCGAGTTCCATGCCGCTTATCTGCTTGAACCCCGGATAGTTCTCAATGCGCGGAATCTCGTTCAGAAAACCACCACATATGCCTTTCTCAATAAGCAGCGTGTTCAATCCGCTCCTCACAGCATATATCGCGGCGGTAAGCCCAGCAGGACCTCCTCCTATGACAATGAGATCATATCGGGCATCATTTTCTTTATTTTCTCTCATCACTCTTTCATTCCTCTCATTATGTCATCATACATATCATCATATCATCATGATCATATCATCACAAATAAAAACCATAAAAAACCATAAAAACATGAGGACAGACAGGACAGACAGGGAGAAAAAGAAGAGGAGCAATGCAATGGATCAGCAGGGCTCAGGGCGATATGAAGTCTGATGGTTGTGGCATTTCAAGTTTCAATCCTTTTCTCCTCCGCACTTCCATCACTTTATCGTGGAACATGCTCTGCGGCAGTTGCTCATATCCGGCGAATTCAGTGCTCCATATCGCTCTTCCCTCTGTCGCAGAACGGATATCACTTGCGAAGCCGAACATCTCCGCCACCGGTGCGATTGCTTTCACTGTGACGAACTCTCCCTCAGCTTTCATATCTGTGATGCGTGCTCTGCGTCCCTGAAGGTCTTTCGTCACATTTCCGAGCATGTTTTGCGGAATACTTATGAATATCTCAAGCATGGGCTCCAGAAATATGGGGTCCGCCATGAGTATAGCTGCGGATATCGCGTTTTTAACCGCCGGGATCACCTGCGCAGGGCCTCTGTGAATTGCATCCTCATGCAACTTCGCATCCACAAGCTTCACCTTGACGCCACGACATCTCTCTCTCGCGAGAGGCCCCTTTTCCATCACATTTCTGAACCCCTCAATCACGAGCTCCATGGTCTCGCTGAGGTATTGAATGCCCTTCGTCATGTCGAGAAGCACATTGCCCTCAACGATATCAACAACATTCTTGGCCTCTTCCATGCTCATGCCAGCATCAAGCAGTTTCTTCCTGAGTGCTTTTTTGTCCTTCTCCATCTGTATCCCTTCAGCAATTATCTTCTCAACAACAGATTGCTCAAGCGGCTCAACCTCAAAGTAGAATCTGTTGTGTCTGTTTGGCGATTTCCCCTCAACAGGACCCGCTTTCGCTCTGACAGTTTCACGATAAACAACAATAGGCGGAGATGTTATTATAGGAACGCCCTCATCATGCTCTATTCTGTGCGTTATGATTTCAAGATGAAGCTCTCCCATTCCAGATATAAGATGTTCGCCAGTTTCTTCATTTATCTCAACCCGCACCATGGGGTCCTCCTTGCTTATTTTGCGCAAAACTTCAATCAGGCGAGGCAGCTCTTTTGTGTTTTTCGCTTCAACCGCAACAGTCACGACTGGCTCGCTGTAATGTTTTATGCTCTCAAAGGGAGTCATCTCAACCGAAGAGAGTGTTGTGCCCACGACCGCATCCTTAACACCTATGAGAGCTGCGATGTTTCCAGCTGGAATTTCCTCAACTTCAACACGCTCGGGACCCATGTAAACGCCGACCTGTTGCACTCTGTTCTTCTTATAAGTGCCGGATACGAACAGTTCAACGCCTTTTCTCAGTGTTCCGCTGAACAATCTTCCGGTGACAACCTCTCCAGCATGCGGATCAACTGATATGTGCGTGACGATAAATGCTATCTCACCATTTCTGTCGCAGTTCTGCATTGCTTTTCCTATATCGCTGTCCATATCCCCTCTCCATATCACAGGAATTCGCTCTTTCTGCGCCTCAAGAGGGGAAGGAAGATGCCTTATCACCATGTCAAGCACAGCGACATATGTGGGACACTTCTTCGCAAGCTCTTTCATATTGCCCTGTCTGCACATCTCATACACCTCTCTGAATCCTATGCCCGTGCGCTTCATTGTTCCTATGCTTATCGCCCAATTATACAGCGCAGATCCAAATGAAACGCTTCCATCTGAAGCATTGAGCCTCCATTCATCATATTTATCAGGTTTGAGGCTCTTTATCAGCTTGTTCACCTCATCTATTATCCTGCCAAGCCTCTCCTGCATCTCCTCAAGTGATATGCGAAGCTCATTTATCATGCGGTCAACCTTGTTTATGAAAAGCACGGGCTTCACATTCTCACGCATAGCCTGCCTCAGCACGGTCTCGGTCTGCGGCATCACTCCCTCAACTGCATCTACAACGACGACAGCACCGTCAACCGCACGCAGCGCCCTAGTCACATCTCCACCGAAATCAACATGACCTGGCGTGTCTATAAGGTTTATGAGGTAGTATTTGCCCTCATATTCATGAACCATTGAAACATTCGCTGAGAATATTGTGATCCCTCTCTGCTGTTCAAGATAATAGGAATCCGTGAAAAGCTGTTGACCTGCGAGCTCGCTTGATATCACACCAGCTCCAGCGAGCAGGTTATCCGTAAGTGTCGTTTTGCCATGGTCTATATGCGCGATTATGCCTATATTTCTTATCTGATTCGTCCTGTCCATCAGCTGCTTCACTCTTTCCACTGCTTTCTTACCTCTTGTCGCCATCCTTCATTCACCCCTCCTCCCTCTTTGGTTGTCATCTCCTTTCTTTCTTTCGCTCTCCCTTACCATCATCAAGCTGACAAGATTTAAATGAGAGAGAAGAATGAAAAATAAAGCCTTGGTAGCATAGTGGTAATGCGCCACCTTGGTAAGGTGGAGATCGCGGGTTCGAACCCCGCCCAAGGCTTCCATCAACTTCATTATCCTGTGGACCCGTCCTGTGGATGCAGGAGCCCTGAGCAGGTGAGCAGGAGTCGAGTGCGGATCATAACACACTCACAAAGAAGAATGAGAGGAGAAGAAGGAACAAAACAACAATGCGATTTTAAAGGGGAATCATTGTGGGATGTTTTTTATGTGCTGACTTCTGCTGACTTCATGCTCCTTTGATATCGGTGCGGGCTGCGAGTGGAAAGATTTAAATATTATTGTTGATAGAGGGAGAGGAGAGGGGAGATGCCAAGCATAGTTCTGACAGCGGACAAAACACTGATGTCCGATTATGGAGGCAATGAATTTCTGGGGTTTGCCGCGTGCGGACCTGCTGTAATTCCCGAGATATTATATGAGTATATATTTTGCCGTCCTGTTCCTGTGGCAGAAGACGGCGTGTCTGCGAAATTTGCACCATATGGACTGAGACTGATAGAATCCGTGCTTGTTGAGAGGGGATATGATGTTGTTGTCACAAGACCTGATAAGCTGCGTGAAGCGGCAGACAGCAGCACTGAGGTGATAGGGATAAGCACGAATGACCCGCTCGGGCTCGGACCTGCATCATCAACATTCGGAGACTTCGCTGCGAAAGAGACATTTTCTGCAAAATCTTTCAGAGCGCTTATGTTTGATCCTGTGGTGAGGCGTCGGGACATAAAAGTGATCGTCGGCGGTCCCGGTGCGTGGCAGCTTGAGGACGAGCGCATCGCTGCGAAATACGGAATAGACTGCGTTATCATAGGAGAGGGGGAGCTTGTTGCTCCTCGTGTGTTTGAGATGGCTCTCAAGGGAGAGAAGCTGCCGAGATTTGTTCATGGCGATGTCACACCGCTTGAAAAGATTCCGCGCATAAATCATGCGGCTGTGAACGGTCTGATAGAGATCGCAAGAGGCTGCGGTCGTGGCTGCAGGTTCTGCAATCCCACTATGCGCAAGTATCGCTGCAAACCTCTGCCTCACATACTTGAGGAGGCCCGCATAAGCTACCGGGAAGCTGGTTATGTGCTTCTTCACGCTGAAGATGTGCTCAGATATAACGCGAAGGAGATAGAACCTGATGTGGCAGAGGTTGTCCGCCTGTTTGAATCTGTGAAATCCGTCATTGAGATGGAGAAAGAGAACAAAAGCAAGCGCACGCTATTCTCCGCACTGCGACGCAACTCCCATGAACAAACTGTGCCCATAGGCATATCTCACTTCGCATTCAGCAGCGTCGTCGCAAGACCTGAGGTTGTGTCTGAGATAAGTCGCATTTTGGAGGTTGGAACTCACAACAGACACTGGATTTCAGGACAGGTTGGCATTGAGACAGGCTCAGCACGCCTCGTAAGCATGCACATGCGCGGCAAAGTCCGTCCATTTAAGCCCGAACAGTGGTGTGATGTTGTTATAGAAGCCCATCAGATACTCAAAGAAAACAGATGGGTGCCATGTTCAACTCTCATTGTTGGCATGCCCGGTGAAAAGCCGAGCGATGTCGTTCAGACAATAGAGCTTATTGATAATCTCAAATCATATAAATCCTTCATCGTCCCCCTGCTATTCGTGCCGATAGGCGTTTTGAATCGTGATAAGTTTTTTTCATCGCGGGATTTCATGCCAGAACACTGGATGCTCATCGCTGCATGCATAAAACATGATTTCAAATGGATTTATACAATTGTTGATGAATACTTCAGTATGAGCAAAACAGGCAAAATTCGCGTTGAAATTATGAAATTGCTTGTGAAATATGCTGAGAGAAAACTGAAACCGCTTGTTGCAGATATGGAGTGCGGCAGAGACCCCTCACTCAGACATTCTCAAAAATGAGAATCATGAAAAAATCGCAAATTATTTTATGACATTGTGTTGATGTGAGAGAGCAGTGACAGTGAGGGGGTGTGATGGATGGAATACGATAATTTCGCTGTAGTTTTGATTGCGCATGGCAGCAATTTGCCGTATAACAAGATTGTTGTTGAGGAACTGCGGGAGATGATGGCCAGGAGAGGTCTGTTCAAGGATGTGCGTGTGGCGTTCATGCAGCTGAATGACCCTTCCATAGAAAAGGTGATAGGTGAACTCGTGGATGAAGGAGTCACAAACATAATCGCTTTGCCTGTTTTCCTAGCAAAAGGAGCACACACAATTGATGACATCCCAAACATATTGAAGGAGGTCAAACAGAAGACGGGCAATAACATAAACATCATATACGGCGACCCGATCGGAGCAGATGAACGCGTTGTTGATATTCTCATAGACCGAGTGAAAGAAGCTCTAAACAGCGAAAGTTTGTAATCCTTCCAATTCATCATTATGCTTTTTTTTGTTGTTGATGTTGATGTTGCTGTTATTGTTGCTGTTACTGTTGTTGTTACTGTTGTTTTGTTATTGCTGTTACCGCTGTTGTTATTGTTTTTTTGTTTTTGTTTCTGTTTTTGTTTTTATTTTTATTTTTATTTTTGTTGTTTTTATTTGTTTTTATCAATCATCAGCACACCTCAATTCCACATTTTCTCAGATATCGTGTTGAGCTGTTAACATTTGAAATATTTTCCTCACCTGTTTTTCTGTTTCATCAATTGAGCCCTCATTATATATGACATGATCCGCAAGCTTGACTTTCTCCTCCAGAGGCATCTGCGCTTTTAGCATATTTCTCGCGAGCTCAGCTCCTATTTTATCACGATTCATAAGCCTTCTCAGCCTTTTTTCCTCGCTCGCGTATATGACGATGACACTGTCAAAATCATGCTGCATTCCCAATTCAAACAACAGCGGCACATCAACAACAACAATGACATCATCATCCTCACTTTCCTCTGCCATTGCATTTTCAGATGTCAGCGTTTTTATTGCTTCAAGTCTCTCTCTCAACTTTTGCCTGACTACCGGATGAACTATGCGCTCAAGTGATATGCGCTTCTCATCATCGCTGAAAACTATTTCTCGGAGTTTCGCCCGGTCTATCTCAAGGTCTGCACGCAATATGCCTCTGCCGAATTTTCTTACAACATTCCACCATGCCTCTGAACACGGCTGCAAAGCCTCCCTGCTGAGCACATCACAGTCTATCACAAACGCACCGAGGCGCATGAAAATGTTCAACACCTCGCTCTTGCCGGATGCTATTCCTCCTGTCAGCGCAACAACCTTCATCACCCATCAATCCTCCTCTCTGTCATTGTCTCAACTGAAATATCACAACTGAAACCGTTGCTGCTATGCTCTTTATTTATGATTGGCAAAAAAATAATATGAGCAATGAGATAAGAGATGATATAGTGGGATATCAGCTTGCTGAGCGGATAAAATCCGGGCTGATAATTGGATTCAAGGTCATATCGGCGGCTGAGAGGCTTGAGGGAAGTGAGCTTGCAGGTGCTAAGAAGACTATTTTTGCGTATCTTGATGCTTTATCTTCTGAAACGAACATAGCATTGAGCGCAACTGGCATGGAGGAGTTCTCACAGGTCGGCGAGATGATCGCTGAGATAAAAAGGAGTGTTGATGAAGGCACATTCAATGTTGCGAGTGCAAAGATCGGTGAGGCGTTATCAAGAGCTACAACCGCATGCGACAAGAAAATGCGTGCACTCATCGGAAGAGGATTATTCTGAGCTTTCGTTTTTTTTGTTTTTTGTGTTTTTATGTTTTTATTTTGTTTTTTATTTTATTATTATCTTGAGCAAAACTTTTTATACCAAAATTACAGAAACTTAATTCATGGGTAGAAAGCGAATTTATGAAGTAATAAAGCACATGCCAGTTGAAGAACCTGACAAATAAAAAAGCTGGAGATGAACACAAGAGTTCTTAATTACTTCATAAGATATCAGAGGAGAAGGCGTTGAGATTTTGTTGGAATTAAGAAACAGGCTACACATGGCTTGAATCATGGCTATGGGCTAATTAATACCTCAGAGGAAGACCAGCAAAACAAAAGAGCAGAAAAAAGAACTTAAAGAAA
>JAOQIN010000058.1 GCA_026134085.1 Candidatus Methanoxibalbensis ujae | reverse complement strand
CCGTTTCCATGAGCTCCATTAGCATCCATGAGCTCCATTAGCATCTCAGGAGAAGCATTTGGTATGAGCTTTCTCGTTTTAAGTTCAACTAATAAAGTCTAATAGCCCTAACAGCACCTGCCCTGTAAGGGGCTGTGAGTTTACTTCTACTAAGACATATTAGCTGAGCGCCCCTTGAGCTCAATATCTACTACTCCACAAATAGGTTTCGTCTCCCAGGCATCGTTGCACCCGTATCAATGACTGCCTCCACTTCCACAGACTTCTTTGGTTCAAACAGGCTTGTGAGTTTCACCTGCTCTATCACCTTCCCCATTTTCGTTCTCTCTTCTATATCTATATCTTTAACCTGCTTAAATTTTGCAATGGCGTATCCTGCAGATATCTGAGGGTCTGAGCGAAGCGAGGATTTGCTTCCGACTTCATATGCAGAGCGAAGGCACGAAGCGATGAAGCCTGCCAAACACTTTTATTGAACCCTACCTCTCGCAAGTGATGCAAATATGCCAACGAAACATAGGACAGCAAGCAAAGATGATGAATGCAGTTTTTATGCTGGTTAAAAAAAGTGGATAGTATTGAGGCTCAATTTGAACTTTCCCGTATATGGAAAATATCAACATTGCGATACCCATGCTGAGCATCTGTCCAGTCAGCCGCATAGTTCCGAGCGTTGCCGAGGCTACTCCGTAAAATCTCCTTTCAACAGAACCCATGCATTTGTATTGGGTGAAGAGAAGAGGGCAAGTCCGAAACCAAGTAAAATTAAACCAGCTACGACAAATTCCAGGGATGTTTTATCGTTCAAAAGATGAAGAGCAAAAGGCTTACATCTGTCAATGCCATGCCGGCTGAGGCGATTATTCTCGGTTCAGATCTATCGGAAAGTCTGCCTGCATATGGTGAAAAAATGATCATCACGACAGGCTGGGAGGTCAAAATCAGACCGGCGTTTTGAGGGCTAAGCGCTTTTATATACTGGAGGTAAAGGCTCAAGGAAACCTACGGCAAAAGTTGCACTGTAATTCAACGCTGCCAGATTAGAAAACGCGAAGATCCTGTTATTTCTGAAGAGGTTTATATCCCAGGATTTTCTGCCTTTATTTCCCATCCAACAAATAACAAAAGCATAATAATACTTACCCAACCACAGGCCTGACATCGCAGGGGGAAAAGCCATACATAACTGCCGCAAGTGAAATGCTGTAAATCAGCCGATACGAAGTTCTCTCCCCTCAACTTCCAGAGAACGAAGATGATATTATCAAACCGAGAGGCACATTCGCAAGGAAGATGCTTCTCCAGCCGAAGTGCTGCCGAACTTCTCCTGAAAACGGACCGGGTCCCAAATAAACTGCTGCAACATTTATTCCAAGGACTCTGCCCCTCTCTCCCACAGGAAATACTGAAGTTAGAATCGCCACACTTGTTCCGGCTGTCATCGCACTTCCGATTCCCTGCAAAATTCTGAAGAAAATGAGCGTGATAGCAGATGTAAAGATTGCGGAAAGAAAGGACGAAAGGGTATAAATCAATACTCCATATAAAAAGATCTTCTTCCTCCCGTGTGTATCCGCTATCTTTCCAAAAGGGATGAGAAACATTGCCGCGGCCAGAAGATACGAAGCGGCAACCCAGCTCAGCAGAACCGCATCCATCAAAAATTCCTTCCCAATCGAAGCAATATTAACTGAAGAACCCATAAAGGGTGTGAGAAAAGAAGCGAGCGCAGCAACTAATAGCGCAGCCCTCCCGTTTACAATATCGTCTGCGATATCCATTTCAACCCCCGGGCGGACTTCTGAATTTCCAGGTGTTTGCAGGGGAGATCTGTCACTGTTAGGCGCTGGCGGTTATTGTTTTCCAGTCATTGTTTTCCAGTCAACAACACCCTTTTGACCAGGAAGAACGCTGGCACTGAAATCACCTCCATCACAACCACAAACAGAATCAGATAACTGATGGAGAGATCATACAGCACTCCCATAAGCGTACTTCCAAAAAACCAGGATGCTCCATATGCTGTGTTAAACATGCCATATGCAAATCCTCTGTGCTCGATAGGCGTCAGATCAGCAATCGCAGCACGCATGATGGTTTCATGAATCCCCATCACCGCGCCCCAGAGTATGACACTTATCACTGCAAGATAGTAACTGTGTGAAAATGCAAGAAGAGGAACAGGAAGAGTCAGTAAAGGGATTGTTATCAGAGATATCAGCCCGATTTTATCGTATGTTTTGCCGATAATAAGAGCCATCAATGCATCCACACCCATTGCAATCGCATAAAATATTGGAATCTGGATATCTGAAACAACCGATTGGACTTTAAAATGATAGGAAATCAGCTGAAAGTTGGTAAATCCCGCCACACTCAGGAAGGTGAATAAAGTATAGAGCCAGAAAACCCTGGGAAGGGTGCTTTTGCCTATATTTTGCTTGGGTTTTCCACCAGAAGTTTCAAGTTTCTCAGGTGATGGAACTTTGATCCTTGCCACCATAAGAATGGCCAAAGTCAGGAGAGCGGGTATCCATAAAACAGTAAATCCCTCACGATAGCCAACTTCTAAAAGAAATGCGGCAGAAAAGATGAGAGGGCCAATAATGGCGCCAACCTGGTCCAATGCCTCATGGATACCAAATCCCCAACCTCTCCCCACCTGCTTTGTGGCGTGCGAAAGTATTGCATCTCTTGCCGGGGTCCTGATTGCTTTCCCCATTCGCTCCAAAATAATAAGGAGAGCCGCAAGTTGCCAATAACCAGCAAATGCCAATAGAGGAACGGAAAGAAGTGATCCATAACCAATGATCGTCAGGGGCCAATACGCTTTAGTGCGGTCTGCAAGATAGCCTGTAACCAAACGTAATGCATATCCGATGAACTCTCCCAGACCTGCTACTAAACCAACGATGCCGGCGCTTGCACCCAAAACAGCCAAATAAGGGCCGATGATGCTTCTTGCTCCCTCGTATGTTATATCTCCGAATAGACTGACAATTCCCAGAAGGATAATAAATTGAAATGCCATCTTTTTTTGTTTTTGATTATCCGCGTATGATGGTTTCGGTTGAGATTTCATATTGACCGCCTCAAGGAGACCTCACCCGAAATGGTGAGGAGATATTGCATTTATTTATTAATATGTAACCATGCATTTCCATGCATTTTGCCAGAAGCGTGACGACCGGGGATCAACCTGAATTTCCCTCTCTATATATCAAGCAGTTGCCGTTCTTACCTGATTTCCATCTGTTCCTTGATTTTCATCTGCGTGGAAATAATGAATATCTGAACAAAAAAGGAGAAAGTTTCTGTTTGCTCTGATATGAGAGATGTTGTGGAAGCCGTTAAAATCTGTTAAATCTAAAGAAGTTTCAAAGGTGGAAATTTCAGAATCATATGATGATCAGCAAATGGGTAAGTGGTGAGATCAAATACAAAAGATGTAGGTCAGGCTTTTTTATGAAAACAATAGAAAAACAATGGATATAAGATCCTGAGGAAGGGTTTCAGAAAAGAAGCTTTCTTTTTCTATTGCAAAAATGCACTAATGAATTTGTGATTGTTGATCTCCGGGTTGCGTCACCCGCAGCGTCACCCGCAACGACATACCAAGTAAGGAGGGAGCGGTTGGCATTTACGCTTGAACATCATTTCTCTCAAGTGCTGAGACTAAATAAAAGCTGGAGCATGGCATTTTTGCAGTATGCACATCTATAAATCAAGTGCGTATAAGAGGAGTATCATGAGCGCGAAGAAAATCATCGGAGAGGTAACTCATTACTACCCCAGAATAAATGTGGCGGTGGTGAAGCTTAGCGACGACGTCAGGCTGGGAGACAGGATATGTGTGGAGGGTGCAACAACATCTTTTGAGCAGACTGTGGAATCTATGGAGAGCGAGCACAGGAAGATAGAACATGCATCAGCAGGGCAGCTCATTGGACTGAAGGTGAAAGAGCGCGTGAGAACAGGAGATCGCGTTTACAGAATAGAGTTCGGCGTGGATGAAGATAGATAAAAGTGTCGGCGAGAATGACTGTGCCATTGTGATTCGCTGTTCAGGGATGCGAGTGATGTGGTGAGATGTTGTGAATGTGAGAGGAGATGCATGGATGTTGAGTAAAATGTTGAATAAATTGATATATGAATGAGGAGAGGCAAGCGAATAAAAAGATGAGTGATGTTTTTCCTGCTATGACTGCGTTTCTCGGTAGAGCAGGGGGGGCGAATATGGCGGGCGATGTGGGAGTGAAAGGATGTGTCCATGCTGATAAGAAGAATCTGCGCGTGGCTGACATCATGGTGAGGGATGTGGCGTATGTCAGTGTTCCGGGGACGAGAGCGAAGATACTGGAGGTGTTCAGAAACAGGCAGATATCAGGAGTTCCTGTGGTGAAAGAGGGCAGGGTTGTTGGCGTCGTCACCAGGAGCGACCTGCTTCGGAAGCCTGAGGAGGAGCAGATAGCGCTGCTCATGCGGAAGAATCCTGTGACGGTATCGCCTGATGTCAGTATAGAGGAGGCCGCAAATCTCATGCTCACGCACGGAATACGGAGATTGCCCGTTGTCGTGGGGGATGAAGAGCTTGTGGGCATCATATCTGTCGCGGATATCGTGAAGGTTATAGCAGATATGGAATGCGAGATGCCCGTCAGATATTTACTTCGAGGGGAGGCGCCTGCGGTGTGGGATGAGATGCCACTGCCAGTTGCTGGACGCATAATGGAGCTCGCCGGATGGAAGGCGGCAGCCGTCATAAACAGAGAGATGGAGCTCGTCGGCATAATCACTGATCAGGACCTCATAAATGCGGCTGTTGTGTCCGAGCGAACTGAGCATTCAGACCTCTCATTGGGCGCTGATGAGGATGAATGGACATGGGAGGGTATGCGAGACGCACTCAAAATATACTACAGCGTATCAAAGATAGAGCTGCCTCGTGATAAAAAAGTGAGAGATGTGATGATTCATGATGTCGTTACTGCGACAAAGAGCTCAACAGTGAGTGAGTGCGCTCGCAAAATGCATCGTGGCAGGTTTGATCAGATTCCGATTGTCTCATCAATGGGAAAACTTCTTGACATGCTGTTCGACAGGGATTTGCTGAGGATATTTTTTGAGGGGGGCTTTAAATGAGATTTTTCAGATTTTTGAGGAAAAAAGAGCGTGTCGGCATGAGCGAGGAGGAGCGGTTTTATCTGATGTCATGCTCAGACCTGCTTGAATCGGTGTCATCGGTTATAGAGGGAATTGTCGTCATGCACGAGTTCTTCTGGGGGAGAGCATCTGAAAATGAATACAGGGAGGAGATGGAGAGATGCAAACACATAACAAAATCAACGCTTGACTTCGCTGAATACATAAAGCCGCCTGAGAAATTCAAGGAGATGCACGAGCATATACTGCGCGGGCTGCAATACTACGAACGCTCATACATGGTATCTCTGAATTATCTCAATGACAAACGCAGAGAACACATTGCAGACGCTATAAAACTCGCACTTCTCGGAAGCGCTGAGATAAGGGATGGCAGTAGAATATGGGAGAAAATAAAGAGGAGTATGACGGAGAAGTAGGATGATGACAGCAGGTGCTGATATAGCGGAGAATGTGCTCGAGCTCGCACGAAGAAGAGGTTTTATATGGCATTCATATGAGATATACGGCGGTGTGGCAGGCTTCTACGACTACGGCCCTCTCGGCACACTTCTCAAACGCAATATTGAGAACGCATTCAGAAATCTGTATGTGATTGATGAGGGGTTTTATGAGATAGAGACGCCCAACATCTCGCCCAAGGATGTGTTCGCTGCATCTCATCATCTTGAGTGCTTCGCCGACGAAGTTGTGCGCTGCGAGCGGTGTGGCTCTTTCTTCAAGCGTGATGACATCTCAAAATGCGAGTGCGGCGGAACTCTCGTTTTCGCAGGCTCCTTCAATCTCATGTTCAGGACTCACATAGGAGTTCAGACAACCGCAGCAGGCAGCAGAGGCGAGGCATATCTGCGTCCTGAGACCGCACAGGGAATCTTCGTTGATTTCCCTCGTCTGCTCAAGTTCAATCGCGATAAACTCCCGTTCGGCATCATTCAGATAGGAAAGGCTTTCAGAAACGAAATATCACCAAGACAAAGCCTCATAAGACTGCGTGAGTTCACGCTCGCGGAGGCTGAAATATTTGTTGAGCCCTCTCAGAAAAACTGTCATCCGCGATTTGACGAGGTCCGTGATCGCATGCTGCGACTTCTGCCTGCTTCATCCTCGGATAATGAAGTCTCTGAGAAATCTCACTCCGCCAGCACATCCTCTGAAAGCGCCAGCGCCACAAACACTGCGCAATCTTCCACAGCGGAACACTCATCCGCTGAGGAAATAAGCATATCTGTGGGCGAGGCTGTTGAGAAGGGCATCATATCCCATCAGTATCTCGGCTATTACATCGCGAAAACGCACGAATTCCTGACATCAATAGGCATTCCAGCGCACAGACTGCGCTTCAGACAGCACAGAAAGGATGAGATGGCTCATTACGCCTCTGACTGTTGGGATGCTGAATTCCTCAGCATGAAATACGGCTGGATTGAAATAGTCGGCATCGCTGACCGCGGAGACTACGACCTCAGCGCACACGCATCTCACTCAAATCAGAACATGAGCGTCTACATCTCAGACACCGCAAAGAAAACAAGGAAAAAAGTGATACCTCATGTCATAGAGCCATCATACGGCATAGACCGCATCATATACGCTGTTCTTGAATGCGCCTACCACGAGGAGAATGTCGGAAAAGATATACGACGCGTCCTCAAATTGAAAAAGCACATCGCACCGATAACCGCAGCGGTCCTCCCCCTTCTGAACAGAGAGGAGCTCAAAAATAAAGCGAAAGAGGTCTTCAACATTCTGCGCTCAAACAATATATTTGCAGTTTATGACGAATCAGGCAGCATAGGAAGAAGATACAGACGTCAGGATGAAATAGGAACTCCTTTCTGCATCACTATTGACCATGAAACTCTTGAAAATAGCACTGTTACTGTGAGATATAGAGATACAATGGATCAAATTCGCATTCATATTGATGAAATTTTGAATTTTCTGAGGCGTGAAGCTGTCGGAGATGAGTGTGCATGTGAGCGTGATGAAATGAATGATTGAGCGTGATGAATGATTGAGATTGTGTGATGCATGTTTTCTTCTGGCATGTTCGTGGTTTGATTCACAGGCAGAGGAGAAAATCACTCAAAAGCTGATGCAATCTCTATCAACCGATCAACTGTCCTGTACAGGCTTTTTAAGCCCTCCCTGTCCTCTGATGCACCTTCAGCCTTTTTATCCTTTGACCATATTGATGCGCCGAGGTTCGCACCGAAAGCGCCTCCTCCGACGGGAATGATCTCGTTTATGATGTAGAAGTCAATTACTGTTCTTATGGCGATCTCCTGTCCACCCGCACGGTCTCCGCCCACTGCAACCGCCGCACCCACTTTTCCTCTGAGCGCGTGCATGTCCCTCGCAACAATCGCCCTGCAACGATCCATCAGAACCTTCGCCTGACCGCTGACTGTGCCCTGATACACGGGAGTCCCGAACAGAATAGCATCAGCCCATAGAATGAGAGGATAAAACTCAAGCATATCGTCCCTGTGAATGCACACACCATTCCTCATGCAGTGATCGCAGTGCATGCAGAACTTCAGCTCCTTGCCAGAAACGGAGAAATATTTCGTCTCAACTCCTCCCTTATCCTCCGCATACCTGAGAGCCTCTCGCACAACATAATCCGTCGCAGCCTTCCTCGGACTTGCAGAAATTCCAAGAAGTTTTATCATGCTGCTCATTCACCTCATCATTATTCATAGTTTATCGTTTATCATTCATCATTCATCATTCTCATGCCTCATGCTCAAGTTCATGCCTCATGCTCAAGTGCGTTTGCACGGGTGAGCGTCTGCGTCACACTCCGGCTCAAAGACGCTTGCTCAGCAGGTCTCAAACAATAGCAGCAGTAGCAGCAGATGCAAATTTCCACCGCCCTGTCCATTCCAGTTCAATTCTGCTCAATCACTGATCTTCCGGTGACCTTCCATTATGGCATCTGACGGATTGGGTTGGGGAGTGTGCATTGCGCTTCTGGCAGGGTCATGAAAGCACCTGCCATGAGCAATGGCTCGTTTGTTCTCGGCTCCGTTCTCATCTTAATGGTAGTCACAATTCTTGAGATGAGGACT
>JAOQIN010000057.1 GCA_026134085.1 Candidatus Methanoxibalbensis ujae | reverse complement strand
CCCTTCTCATACAACTCCTTAGCTACCTCACGTGAAGTATATTTCAGAATCGCGGATATATCATACTCCATGTTCCAAAAGAAGCCGTGCGTTCCTCTCCATTTTTTACTCGCCATGAAGTTAATAATGCGAATGAATGTCTCACTATCAGGTTGTTGCTTATCAATCAGAAGGTATTGACCCACGCTGTTACATATTAACCGAGCGTAGCCGTTGTAAGTCTCTGTATCCCATCCGATAATAGGATGGTTTTTGTTCTTTTTTCTCAACTCCCGTAGTGGTTGCTTGCGATATTTGATTTTTGAGATGTCTATGTGCGGCTCAGTTTCAGGTATAATCATGAATCTCACCGTTTCTTATGTATCTATCTTCTCAGGCAGCGCCTCCTTCAGGTATGATTTATATACTCGTTCTTTCGCCTTCGTTTCAAATGTCCACTTCTCAGGCTCCTGCCTCTCTTTCAAGAATTCAATAATCTCCTTCCAAGACCAGCCTTTTTCTTCTCGCAGTTTCTTCACGACTTCATCATAAAAGATATGCTGTGTAAGTTTCCCTTCGTATGTCTTCGCAGAACGCACGAATGAATACTTCCGCCAGTCGTCTAACATCAATGTGCGGCGGAACGAAAGTCCTTCTTTCATCGCCTCTCTCTGAAAACGGTTGAAAGACCATCCGAGATTCTGCGCTCTCTCCATCAGCTTCTGATATTCTGCTCCTCTTGTCACTCCCAGCTTAGCCCAGAAATAGTATCCCATCTTCAATCACCTCCTTGCTTTTTCCTTATCTCTTCTATTAGATTATCATATTCTTCATCCACCATGCGGTTTAATTCTTCCATAAACTTCTCTCCATACAACAGCTTAAGGCGGGCTATCGTAGTTGCGAGCTCATAAGTGGTGGGGCAATATCTAAAAACTCGCGGATGGAAATATATGCTTACCTGTAACGGCATACCGCCCTTGTCTTTCCAACGATTCTCCTCTATCACTATTTTTTTAACACATCTTTGTCTCCGCCTCTGGCAATGGAAAGGTAAGGAAAAAATATTTAAACTCTCATCACATACTTCCATATGTGCTCCCCCCTATTTTTTCCGCTACTCCAACTCTATATCCATCTTTATTAATTCGGCTCTCTGCTTTATTTCTTCTTCATCGTAGCCTCTCATAGCCTTCCTAACTCCGCACGCCCACGACATCCCCGTCAACCAATAGGCATATATCGTGGCAAGACAATCAAAGTAACCTTCCATATATTCCATTTACACCACCTCCTTCCACTTTCTCTTAAAACTCCACATATTCTTTACTTTCCTCCTCCAACTTTCGCAGCTCTTCCTCCGTGAATCCGAATCTCACTCTGAGCCTATTGATATGGTTGAGGATGTGTTCAATGTCCTTGAGATGTCTATACATTTCTGCGTAGAAAAACACGATCAGCGCTTTCGCCTTCATCCGCTCTCTTGTTTCATCTGCTTCTTTGTTATCTAACCTTCTTAATATGTCGTCAACCGCATTCACCATCTTCCTCACCTATTGGTATGATGTATCAGTTTCTCCGTTCTCTTCTACCTTCGCCCGATACATTACACAGCCCTCCTCACTGATCAACGCCTTTATTACTCTCAGCGCATCGCGGTATCCGTTCAAATAACCTATGTATGTTGGCACATTTACTATCATCGCTTTCACGATGTCCTCGTTCAGGCGAATTATCTCGTCTTCCACATAATCCTCCAGCTCCTTCATTTCCTCAATCCTTCTTTTTGTTTTCTCATATTCCATCCTTCCTCACCTCCTTCTTCTCCTTTCTCTCCCATATCCACTCAGCGTCTTCCAAACAGAATTCACGCCCGCAGTTTAAACATCGCTCGTGCCCTCGTTTCACTATTGTGTATAAGTCCTCCAGTTTCATCGTAAATCCACATCGTTTACATGTCATAACTATCGCCATCTCTCATCACCTCATGCTTGCCCTCACTACCTCATCCACGTCGCATTCACATCCGCACAGGTAGCATTTAACCTTCTCAGTCCCGCTATCATCTGCCTTTATCTTGAACACCAGCGTCCTCCCACAGTTGGGACATACACCTTCGCAGTGGTTAGGCTCGTTCCACTGATCTTGAATGTTCCTGTTTGGAAATCTCTTATATTTAGAGGCTGTGAGCAATCTCGGCGTCGCATCTGGCTGGTAATCAAAGGTGGCTACATAAACAACCTTGTCTATTGTCTTCTTCCCTTCTCTATCCCTTCCCGTCACGCCTTCTCTCGCGGACATCAACTACTTATTCGGGCATAGTCTTAAAACCACTTTCGGTTTTTTCAAAAACATTATCTTTTATATATTCGTCTTGCTCCGCGCAGAATCACTCTATAAGCAGCGTCTTTGTATGGGGTCTCCACTATCTCCGCAGCACGCTCCCGCTTCCACTTCCTCAATATCCGCTCCGCTTCTTTGTCTTCGTTCATTATAGCTCTCGCCCCCTTACACGCTTTGCCTCCTCTATGTAATAATCAATATATTCATCCTTTATGTTTCTAAGTTTCAGAAGCTCTCTCGCTTTCGTTTCGTCTATAATTTCGTAGCGGAGCCATCTCTGAATTGATTTTATGCTCGGTATGTGCTCTTTCTCAACTCTTTTGGGCTCCTTCTTTAACACAAGTAATTCGGCTTTCTCTTCAGTTAGACCGAGCGCTTTTAGTTGTGATATGGCTTCATCGCGATCTATGTGTAGATGCTCATATTTCTCCAGAATTAAATCTATTGCGTCTTTTAAGTCCTTCTCCGCAAGCTCATAATCCCATAAGTCCACGAACAACTCCGCATCCTCTTCCGTGTAGCCGTAGTCTTTCAAACGGTTGATCGCTTCCGCTCTGCTTATAAAGCCGTATTGATAACTCCGCTTGATTACCGTCCGCGTTATCTGCCGCTGAGTCGGAAGTTTCAGCTCATCATAAAACACAGCGAGCAACTCCGCATCTTTCTTTGTATAGCCAACTTCCATAAGTCGCGCAATAAGCTCTTCTCTATCAATAAGCCCGAGTTGATATACTCGTCGTAGATCAACTCTCGTTAAAGGTGAGAATGATATAGCAAGGAGCCTATCACGCCACCTCAGATCATAATCTGCTTGCCTTAAATAAAACTTAACAGTTTCTAAATCCGTCTTAAGCTTCTCTTCTTCAAGCCCCATTTCTGCGTAAGCTTCTTTCCGCTTCTCAAGCACATCAGGTTGTAGTCTATGTAACATTTCGTAAACCTGCGTTGGAGATGGTAGCTCCCAATGTGCCGCCCAATACCATTTGAGGACATCCTCTTTCATCCCCGCTTTCTCCGCATACTCCACTATGTCCTGCGGAAATTCTGCGTATAGGGCTTTTTTGGTCTCTTCATCGTCGGTGAATACCTCACGCACGGCAAAACGGATAAAGTCGGTGGGAGATGGATAATAAAAGTGTAGCTCCTTCAATACTTCTGCGGTTAAAGCTGTGAATCCATGCTCTTTAAGCATCTGTTCCATTGTGGCGTCGTCAATAAGCTTGCGAGTCCATGCCGTCAATATTTCACTTGGTGAAAGTTTCGGCTTATAATAATCAAATATGAATTTATGCTTATCTACATCAAAACCTTCCTGCTTCAAATACTTCTCAAATTTATCATAACTTAAATCGCCTCTGGCGAGTCCAAAAGAGGCAATATCAACAGGTAGAGGATTATGTGGAAAGTTTTCATTCATCCAGTTTTGAATATCACGCCCAAAACCTCCCATCGCCATGCCTATGCCCGTGCCCACTCCAGAACCTAAAACAAGCATGCCGATAGTTGCGAGCGGGAGCGGATGCTCCCCAGCATACTTCTTAGTCTTGCTTCTCCAGTATTCCACGATAGGAAGCTCCCTAATATCTGGATAAATCACATCGTCAATATCCACAAAACCTTTCTCAAATGTTTCCACAAAGCCCATCATCAAAGTTGGAAGCGCCGTAAATGAATCAGATATAACATTCGCAATGTTCGGTAGCACATAGCTCATAATATCATAAATATATTGTTGTGTATAATCAAGAAATGTGTAAACTCCGCCCATCGTTGACTTGAATTCATCTAAAAACTTCACGAAAAAATCGTTGTATAAGTCCCGCATTACACCAAAAACGCTCTCAACGTTCACTGCTACATCGCTTAAAACCGTGAATCCGCTCTCCAACGCTTTTTTAACATTATCTTCAATTGCTTTCGTTATTGTATCTGAGATAACCGTCGCAGTATGCCCTACCTGTTCTGCTATGCTCCCCGCATTCTCCGCTACATTCAAAATCTGCGTGGCAGGTGTAGAAAGCGCAGGTGGAAGAATAGCGGAAACAAGCGGAGTTACAATAGAAAAAATATCTCCAAATATCGGCGCCTCTGCTTTTTGTGGAATATAGCAAGCAGTATATACAATATGGAGATAATCGGAAGGTTTATAACATTTCGTCTTATCTCTAAAAAGCAATATTTCTACATTCTTATTAACCTCGTCAGGTTTTATTGTAGTAGTTAATTCTTTCTCGCCAGACGATGTGCCCCAGAATGATGTTTCATATAATCTCTTATCGTTTTGATAAATACATACTCTATATTGTTTATCTTCATACAATCCCGACAACTCTATTTTAATCTTACACTTTGAATCCTCCCAGCCTTCAAACGAGGCAAACATTATTTCTGTAACTGGCGTCGGCTGCTCCTCCTCTAAATCATAGTTTTTACACTCATTATCTATCGCCTTAGACCCGTTACAATAATCCTTTGCTGATGGTTTTTCTCCCCATAGATACACACAAGCTTTATCACTCCATGAATCTGGTAAGAATAATATACTTGTCTCCTCTGTCGTCTTTACATCCGAAAGCACCATTATGCCTTTATCTTCTCCGCCTTCACATACCGTGACCCAGTATTTACCTCCTTTTTCTAAATTCGTAAGCTTTAGTTTTACCTTCACAAGCGAGCCTGACCTCTCAAAGCCTGTTATCTTGATACTTCCTCTGGTAGGTGTTGGCTCTTCCTCTTCACCTTCTTCAGGTGATGGCTTGCTCTTTGTGCGGAATGATGTGTAACACTTCCAGTCGTAGTTGTATGGGTCAAAATCATCCTTCTTGCCTTCATAAAAATAAACTTCATACCTCTTGTTCGGTTTTAAGCCTGTAAACCTCTCCGTCCATGAAAACTCCTTATACAACTTTAAGTCGTAAAACCGTCGCCATTTCTTCTTGCTTGATGGCTCATATAGAAAGAATGTAAGCTTGTTTATGCTACTATCCGCTTTTATCTTTCCTTCAATAATAGCTACATCTCCGTCCCACTCTTTAAACCATGTTTCACATGAATAAAAGTTTGCCATTTTATTCCTCCTCCTTCATCTTCCTTTTTATTTCTTTTATCGCTTCTTTTATGTATTTAATATCTACCTCTAAAGCAGTCAATCTGCTCTCTATGTTTTTGATATTCTCGTTATAACTATTGAACATATACAATAAATAGCCCGCAACGAAAGTCACGATGCCACTCCAGATCACCGTCCATCCGTCCACAATACAATCACCATCATTCTGGTTTTATTGTTAGGTAATAGTCTATTGTATAATCGCTATCATCATCATCAATCGTAGTATAAACATTTACACCAGCTATATCATGCGAGCTATATATTCTAAAGTATGTGTTTTCTGTAACCGTCCAATGTATTGGATTGTTGTAGGTTTTATGCCCGTCTCGCGTGAGAGGTCGGACATATATATCAACCTCACTATCAACTCCAATTGAATGTGGATTTACATGCGCGGTGAAACAAATATTACATCGCCCCACGCAGAATATGTATATGTCGTCTTCATACTCGCCTGCTCCTTCTCGCCTGCTCCATGTTCTTGAGAAGCTTATTTCGTCTATGTTGTAAACTGGTATGAGGTAAAATTTGTCTAAACGGACTCTATTGTTTCCACTCGCATTCTCTATCTTAAAGCCTACACTTATCTGCTTATATTCGTTCATCTTTCGTATAAATCCTTGATAAGCTTTCCATCCACTTGTGGCATGTGCGTAAAAACTCTGGGCAAGCTCATGATCACCAAACTCGTTGTAATAGTATATTGTTGGTTTTAAGTCCGCTTCTATAATGCGTGGATTCGCGTAAAATCCGTAGACATAACCAGCCACATCCTCCATGTCAAATACTTCATCCCATCCGATGTAGTAATATCTACTACTAATTACATCACAATACATAGACTTTCCGCTATTATAACCGACTCCGCTTTCCACATCAAAATCTGTTGTATAATAACCTAAATCCCAAAACCTCTCCTTCCACTCATCTAAACTTCCACTCTCAAAGTCTCCATTCCTTATCAGATTACCTTTCTTCATTTTAATACACCACCATTATTTTATACTTAGCATCATTACCATACTTCCGCCTGACCTTAACAGCTCTTATCGGTATCTCTAAAATCAGAGGATTATCATATTCAATACTTATCGTATAATCAAATGTGCTCCCGTCTTTACTTATATACACCTCATATGGATAATCAAGTTTAAAAAAGTAAACTCTCGTTGTTGTATCTGGAAATAATATACCAGTATCCCAGTTATAGCCAGCCGTGCCTTCGTAATACTCCAAGCTCTCTGATGCCTGTGTAAGCCCAGCTACCATTAACCTCCCATCTTGATCAACTCTCACCTTGCGCGGTCTATCGTCAGCGTCCCATGCGAATAAATAAGAAAAAGAGCGGTGAAAAATGTTTGTTACACCATATCTCCGAATGTGGGATGGAAATGCCTTTATCTCCTCGCCTATCTTTTCCTCTACTCTTTGTAGAATTTCTGCCACAGAAGCAGGCTTCATATTAACCCACCTACTTTATCTCATACTTCACATATCCGATAACCTCTGTGTTCTGATCGTATATTCCGTTCTTGCCTGTAAGATAGAATGTCTGACCGACTGGGACATCTATGTTTATCTCAAACTCATGTTTGTATTCTGTGCTCATATTCTTTGTGCGTATCTCATCTATCACCTTCTCCCTCTCTATGTAAGAGTAAAGAATGGCATAGTTTGATGTGTTGAAATATGTGAGCACAACGGAATGAATGCGAATGGGCTCCTCCTCCGTTGAAGTAAGTGATACTATCGTCTTCTCATCTCCGCTTCCTGTGAACCTAAACCCCTTATAATAGAACATTTGGCATCACCTCTTCTTTTATGCCGTCCTTTTGACCTTCTCTATAAATGCGATCTCCGTGTATCCCTTCTCAATAATCGCTGACTCCGTCCCCTCCTTTTTCGTCTTTAGTGAGACTGTAAGCTCCTCGCCCGCCTCAAAAACTAAAGGCTCCTTGAATATCAAAGGCTGCCTGACATCTAAATCTGTATGGTTACCGATCACGGAAAGTCCCCTTCCAAAGTGATGCGTATTTGTGCCTGCCATAGCGCTCCTTCCGTAAAATGTTAAACCATTCCTGTCCTCGTCGTTAAGCACCTCTCGCCCCTTCATCAGCTTCAGATGCGTTGTGTATATGTAGCTCGCGCCATCCTTCCAATAAATCACTTCTGATCCTGCTATTCCGTAGACCTCAATCACTGTCTTAGCAGGCACAACTTCCTCAAACGGAAACTGCGGAAACTCCGCTGGGAGAGCGCTCTCATCGTATTTGTATTCATATGTAGCATTAACCGAAGCTGAGACCTTACCATATGATAAAAGCAGGTATGTATCGGCATTTGTTCCATTCTCATTCTCTGCCGTTATGTCGCCTGCGTCATACTTCTCATAGACTATAACAGCGTTGCCGAGCGTCTCGTCAGGATCGGCAGGCTTTACACTGAATGTCTGACCTTCTGCCACTGGAAAGCCTTTAAATATGCCTGCGTCTTCTAAAAAGCGGAGGATGCTCATGCTCCTTCTTGCTTCCACTTCTCCTTCAACAAGATGAACGCCATTGCCGAGAGCGGGAGCCAGATGATTACCGAGTTTACCCTTGACTCTAAACCTCCCAACGCTCGTCTTGTCTATGTAAAAGTCGGCATAATCCACTGTCGGATAACATACTATAACATCCTTTATCAAGAGGCTCTCGCCCGTATCTGCGGTTATGCTCACTGAGGCTCCATCCGATAGCATCAGCCCAGTTTTTACCATCAAGCCGCTCTGAAGCGCCACTCTACATCACCTCCTTTTTATGAGCAAGCTCACAGCTTGCCAGCGCTCTTCTTCTCCTCTATACACTTGTTCATCTCTATGGCAAACTTGCGCGCACGATCGGCTCTCTGTTCAATCGTATTTGATGGCATAGAAGCGATAGCCTTTCGTGCTCTCTCAATACAATCCGCCACTTCTGCCATCGCGGTTTTGTAGCGCTCATCCGCAAGATCAGAAGCTGCGCCGGCTGCCCACCTGTCAGCTTTTGCCAGCGTAGCATCTCTCCATCCTTCTGTGCCGACTCGCTCCGCACCGCGCTCAAACCATCCCAAGTCCATAGCTCGCCTGAGCTGAGCGTTGCGTCGGTCTTTCGCCTCCTTAAATCTGGCAAGCCAGTCCTTATCAGTCGTCTCAACTCCTTCCTTATAATCTTCTGACGCAACAGCCACACGATCACGCCTCTTTTTTGCCGCTCTTTCCACATTAACCATTTTTTCACATCACCTCTTTCTACCTTTTATATATAGACCTCCGTTATTATATAGATGTTTGAAGCTTAAATAATTATCGGTCAAACTACCTACCCCACTCCTCCCATTCTCATACTATATAGTTTTGTCTTTTGTTTTATATGGAGATGAAAGTGTTTTCACGCAGTTTTGTTTTTGCTTCTGCTTCCATAGTTTTTTGCTTCTCTATGTTGTTGTTTGTTGTTCTATATAGGGATGGCTTTTGGTCTATATGAAAATGAACATGATATGGGTGTGTGAAGTTTTTGCGAAAAAGTATCAAGATGGGGCCAATCATTGCGCCCCATCTTGATACTTTTTCGCAAAAACTTCACACACCCATATCATGTTCGTTTTCAT
>JAOQIN010000056.1 GCA_026134085.1 Candidatus Methanoxibalbensis ujae | reverse complement strand
AGCGACGCCCTAGCCCCCGTCTACGCGAGGGCTGGCTGCCTGCAGTAAGCGGCGAAACCGCGGGGCGGCAAACCCCTTCACCGAATTGCAACGTGTTGCAAACAATCGGTTTAGAGAGCTTACGCATATAAGATATAGATAGACTAAAAGGTGCGCTAGCCGTGTCTGTTCGCCACGGCTAGCGGTCTTTTTTAGAAAAAAAAGTTGTTTAGAAAGAAAAAAGTTGGCACGATTTTTGCCTTATTGACAAGGGAGTCCCTACTTGGTAAAGAGTACCTAATAGAGACTCCCTCAGAGGAGGGAAAAAATGAGTAATTCAATTTTTCACAAAGTCTTAGAAAAAGTCAAGACCTTTCAGTCTAAAAAAGTAAAAAATTTAAATCACAATTCAATTGCAATTCTTACGTTGCTAATTAATCTTTGTGCACATTACAAAAAAAATTATTGTTACCCTAGTCAGGATTGGATTCTTGAGACTTTAAAAGAGAAATACAAAGTGTATATTTCTAAACGGACTTTGAATTACCACTTGCGGTTGCTGGAGGATTTGGGGTTTATTCAGAGGAAAAGGAGGATTGCGAGGGCGAAGGATGGGACTTTGAGCACAAAGTCAACTTTATATATATTAGCAAGAAAAGCGTATAAGTTTATCAAGACTAGAATAAAAGAGGTTTGGCATTGGTTAAGGAAGCGGGGAGATTGGAAAAAGAAGTTTATAGTACTTGCGGAGTTGGACAGAATAAGAAACTTACCACAAAAGGCAAGAACACCTGAACAATATATTGCTTTAATTAAGGCAATATGTAGTGTTTAAGGAGGGGAATATGTTTCAGTACACTATTTTAGCAAAGGTAATTTGTACTTTGTGGCCGATACTTCAACCAGAGTTGCAGAAGCTCGCAAATTCTACAGAAAGTCCAATTGATGATTGGATGGTTAGGCTTCTTGAGTACATATTGAATGATATATGTAAAGAGAAGTAATCTTCAAATATGCCTAAAAAAATAGAGTATCCGCCGGTTAATTGGGAGGAAATAAATTTTTTTAGACCGAAAGAGTTTAAGTGTCCTTGCTGCGGTAAACTAATCATTGATCCTGAGCTTGTGCAGCTCCTTGATAGAATCAGGTACGAATTAGGGAGACCAATCAGAATTACATCAGGTTATCGTTGTCCTTCTTGGAACAAAAAGGTTGGAGGAAAAAGGAATAGTGCGCATTTGAAGGGGAAAGCGGTTGATATTTATTATCCAAATAGGGAGTACCTATATCATCTCATAGGCATTCTTATTTTCTTTAGAATTCCACGCATAGGGATTGCTAGAAATTTTGTTCATATAGACATAGACTTAACAAAGCCACATCCCAGAATTTGGCTATATTAAACTCTCCTTAAACTTTTTCCCTTCCTTTTGCGAGTCTTATCTTAGCGCTCGGCTTCGTTAAGCTGTCAAGGCCAAGCACCCCTTCGGGGTGTCTCCGCTCCACTACGTTCCGCTCCGAGCCTTGACAGCACTCGCCGAGCGCATTTTTGAAAAGCGAGCAAAACGGAAGGGGAAAAAGTTGTTGTTGGTGGGCGGTTTGGCACATGTGGGCGTTTTTGGTGCATGAACAAGTTTGGTTGCTGTATTGGGGACTTAGTGCTGGAGGGTGTGCGGTTGGGATACAGAGACAGGATATCTTTGAAAAAGAAAATGATGGATTTTTGGGGTTGTTTTGGTTTGGCATGGGGATTGCATAGTAAATTAGATAAAAAAAATAGAAGGAGGTAAGAGAAATGAGACCATACGACATTTTTGTTAAGGGCATCTTAATTGGGATTATTTGGGCGGATGAAATCAGAATTGAGAGAATAGGTGAAGATATTGGGGAAATTAAGGTTATTAAGGATGGAGAAGAAATAGCCACATTTAGTTATGGGGAAGTTAGGATTGAAAAATCTATCTGGGAGTAAAGACAATGTGGTGGTTAGAGCTATTGCACGAATTAGACGAAACAGAGCAAGAAATTTTAATTCAAATTGCTAAGCTATACAAGGTTTCTATCGATAGAATTATTGTTGATTATTTAAGGGCGATGGTGGAGAGCCATCGTCCGTTTTTTTTGAGAGACTCCGAGTCTGGCCCGGATTCGGAGGAGTAAAAAAAACAGGGGCAAGGAGGGAAAGATGAAGATTACAAGAATTGAGCTTAGCAACTTGGAAAAAGGAGTATTGTTTCTCCTTAAAGTGCACCTCGATAAAAAAATTCTCATTCCAGAGACACAACTTGAAGTTCTCACAGGACGATACACTGAAGATAAACAAGCATTGAAGGGCGAAAAAGAAGTTAGCTCGCTTTATGTTAGTGCTGAAGTAAAAGACATGCAAGAGGGCATTCGGCTGGTTACGGAAGTGAAAAAGCTCATTACTCTTCTAGACAAACTAGAAATGGAGCAATTGAAGAGAGATCAAGCGATATATGATTACATTTATGATGGATTGAAAGAGTATTTTGAGATAGCTGAAGAAGAGGAAGATTGTTAAAAAATTTTTACTTTAAGCCCCCGGTGCCCGTTTGGGTGTCGGGGGTTTTTTTTTGGGTTGACAAATGGAAGTTTTTTGTGGTATGCAAGAAGTGTGCCAAAAGGATGGAGCTGTAAATGGATAAGGAAATACAAGACGTAATAGAGTTTTATCATGGATATATGGTGGCGTTAATGGATGTTTGTATGCATTCAAATGATTTAGATGAAGATACGATGTATGACCTTTTACATAGAGCTATCACGCAAATGTTACAAGATATAGAAAGAAAAAGGTTGATAAAAAAAATAAAAGATGAGTGAATTTAGAGAAATAGAAATTTCAAAAATTATCCCGCCTGAAGCACCAGCACGTCTTAGTCCAGAAAGCACAGATATTGAGTCTTTAGCAGAGTCTATTAAAAGTGTCGGATTGATTAATCCTATAACAGTACGCAAAAAAAATGAGAAATATGAAGTTGTTGCTGGTCATCGTAGATTTCTGGCGTGTCAAAAGATTGGAATGGAAAAGATACCTTGTATTGTTACAGATGATGATGAAAAGAGTGTTGCAGAGAAAATGTTAGCCGAAAACTTAGCTAGGCATGACATGACGCCCTTGGAGGAGGCGTGTTTTTTTAAGGATTGTATTGAACAGCTTGGACATACGCCGAAATCCCTTGGCGAAGTAATAGGAAAGTCAAGGGAATATGTTATCAGGCGTTTACGTATTCTTGATTTTCCCACCGATTTACAAAAAGCCTTGCATGAAAAATCAATTTCTCTTGCAGTGGCTGAAGAGCTAGCAAGAGTGGATGACCCAGAAACGAGGGCAAGATACTTAATGTCGGCAATTGAAAGTCAATCGAGCGCGAAAGTGGTGAAAAGTTGGGTGGATATGTGGGAGGAAGCAAGGAGAAGTGGGCTTCAAACGGAAGAGCTTGATTATGGAATATTAACGCCCGTCAAAAAGGACCCTATAAGAATTACATGTCAAATCTGTGGGAGAATGCATCCGCCGCAAAGTGTGGTTTCGGTTATTATGTGTAGGGAGTGTATTGCGGCGATAAATGCAATTTTGCGGGAATTGGAGAAGAAGGATGGACGGGATATTGGCGATGTTAATGGTGGCGGTAGTGGTGGAAATGTTTAGGTTGGAAACTAGATTAGGGAAGTTAGAACAAAAGATTACAATTATTTGTAATATACTTAGATTGCAGGGGAATCAAAATGAGGGAAGAAGATAGAATTAAAGTTGAAAGGTTGCGACTCATTGCTGAGTCGCAGGGGTGGAGATTAGTTGAGACAAAAGTTGATGGAGAAAAGATAACTGTTTGTTTTACATATATAAAAATAAAAGAGAAGGAGGAGTAACATGCCAGCAATTCGGTCAATTACAAAAATTGCGGACAAGTGGAGTACTGTAACTAGTGCACGTGGTCCTCAGTATGAGGAAGGAGTGAGGGACCCAAAGAAAAGCTGGTCGGAAGAGGCAAAGAAAGCTAATGACACTTACGTAAAGGCGGTGACAATGGCGGCGCAGCAAGGAAGATACGCCGCGGGTGTTGAAAAAGCAGGGGACCGTAAGTGGCAAGAGCGCGCAATAAAGCTTGGACCCGGTAGATTTGCGGAGGGTGTCTTAATCGCGAAGGATGACTATCACAAGGGATTTGCGCCGTTTGCTGAAGAAATTGCGGCTATTGAACTTCCCAAGAAGGCACCGAAGGGAAGCAGGGAAAATATTGAACGTGTTTGGGCGATTGCTAGCAGATTGCATGAGCTTAAGTTACAAATGCTTGGGGCTAAATAACTAAAGGAGGGTAAACGATGGCATTAAAAGAACCTTTTATGGTGAAATGCGTCATAGGAAACACCGATTTAGAATTATCGGCGGATAGTGGAGAGAGTTTTTTAATAAAAGATATTCAGATTTATAATCCTGCATCGAATTATATCACTTGTACGATAGATAAAGTTACGGTTGGGTACTTCAGAGTAAAAGGTACGCTTGGTAGTCATTTGCCGTTTTTGAATGCACGTAGTGAACATAGTCATGATTGGAAGACTAGCACGACTGCGGCAGGTGATCAGACAAGTTTTGCTGGTCTAAATAATGCGGGTGGGACAGAGGTAGCGGCTAAAATGATTGGTGGGCTTAGTGCGGATACGCTTTATAGACGGGTAAACCAGCTTGCTAAAGCGCCACAACAGGGGATGAAGACAATTTTAGGATTGTTAGCAGAAAAAGGGATATTTAAGGGTTATCCAGTCGCAACAGGACAAACGTTCAAAATCACAGGCGCAAAACAATCTGGAGCTATTCAGCTTGTTGTGTATGAAATTCACGAGGAGGGAGATATTACGCCAGACATGCCAAACGGCACTGAAGCAAAAGAGTATTTCTTTATGAACTATGGCAATTGTGGAGGTAATGTAAATGCGGATGGTGATACTCTTTATAATACTCCTAAGTCTCCTGCACAGTTTCCTGACTTCCCATTCGGGAAGGTGGTTGATCCCAAGAAAGAAATTACCATTCATGGGATTTGTGCAAGTGACTTTGCGCCCAAAGAGAACGACGGCACGGATTATTGCTATACAAAATATCTGAAATTCATCAGAGGTAGAAAAACACTGTTTGACGAGGATATGAATGGATTGCTTTTATATGCGCCGTTTGCGACCAGTTACGGGAATATGGATATGGTAGGTGAAGGGCAGTCAATTATAGGGAACTATAGCGATGTGGATATGAAGATGCCGCTTTTCTTTCCTACTCCGTTGGTTTACGGTCCGGGCGAGGAATTGAATATTTATTTAACAACAGTTAAGGGTGGAAATGGGCAGAATATTGCGATTGATGAGCATGAAATTGCGTTGATTGAGACAGTGAAAATTCTAGAAGAATAGGAGGGGAAAATGGTATTTTTTAAATATTTCTCTGTTTCGGGGCAGGCGAATAAAGAGAAATTGGATGATGGATTGCAGAGTACGGCGGCAGAGAAAAAGAGACTTATTTCTGTGCTAATCCAAGTCGACGGCTATGCGAATAATAAGATAGTTGGGTATCACGAGACGACAAAGGTCTTTGAAATTCCAGATTCCTTAATTGACACGACAGCGAACACGGGTTCAACTAATCAGCAGTATTCGTTTAACAGACTTAATGAGATACCGGTTGGGATAGATATGCCTGTGGGCACTACTTTTAAAGTGGGGATTGTGTGTGGGGCGACGGTGAAAAACATAGTTGGTGCGTATATGTATGAAGTGATCGAGTAAAGGAGATTTTGAAATGATAAAAGAGCTTCTTCCTGAAGCAGTATTGTATTTTGACCCAAGCAAGCGTACAAGAAAGAGTTATAAAGCGAAGGATTTTAGGTACTTGATTCGGAGCGTTGAAGAAAGGCGGCTTATACAAATCATTCATAATAAAGAAGACCTGTATGACTTTCAAAACCTTCTAGACAAAACATTGCAATTGTTCGTTGACAACTTAATTAGGAGAGTGCAGGCGATACTTATTGCTAAGTCTGATGAATATTTTAAGACGCTTTCTTGTACAGCAGACGGAGCTTTACACATTGCATTTGCTAGAGCGATTTTCGATGACTATCAGGTGTTGGATGGGACAGCGGGAGATTCGTATTCAGAAGAAACGTTTGACAGGCAAGTTGATGTTGTAGATATTTTCATATATGACAATGCGGCAATAATAAAAATTTCTCGAGATGATGTGAAAGGTTATGGTGGAGAGATAGAGCTTTGGGCAGATACTTTTTATTCGATTACGGGAAAAGTAAAGCGTATCGCCGTTAAAAATAAGACTTCCGGAAGTAATGCGCGGTATAAGTTTGTCGGGTGGTTTAAGGAGTAGATGAAGAATTTTTTGGCTGCAAGAAATGTTAAGAGTGCAAAAGTATCTTTATTAGATAGATTTCTATTCAAAAAAGAAGTTCCAGTCGGACCGGAAGGAAAGTATCTTGCATTTCATACTGCGTTTCCTGCAGAGCCGCCAATTCCGGAGATGCGCATTTACGAATTTGATGGAGCAAATTTTACGTGGAAGGCGTCAACGGCGACGGAGGGCAAAATAAGAGATATAGCTTTTACGTGGGATGGGAATTATATTGCGATAGCGCAGGAGGCGGAGCCGTATGTCAAAGTTTATGCGTGGGACGGGGAGAATCTTTCACTAGTTGCTTCTTATTCGACTCCATTAGCCGCGCACGCCGTTGGGTGGGCGCCCAACGGGCAATTTTTGGCGGTTGGACATGACGGAGGGGATGGGCTTAGTTTGCTTGAATTTACGGGAGATAGTCTTGTTTTCAAAGACAGTTTGGCAGAGACATGGACCACTAAAGCGGTTTGGTGGTTTGGTTCGGGAGATAAATTGATTGCAGCTAGTTCCGGAAAAAACAAAGTTAAAGTTGTTGCTTGGGACGGGACGGAGTTGACAGAGTTAGCATCGTATTCGTTGCCAGACAACCCGCTTGATGCGCACCTAGCGCCGAATGAAGAGTTTATTCCCGTAGCCCACAAGGGCGATCCATATTTCACATTACTCAAGTGGGATGGGACAAATCTTACTAAAGCGGATGATTTTTTGCTTAGTGGAAATGGGAGATGTACTCAGTGGCATCCGAATCAAGATGTGATTTTTGCAGGTTCGATAAATTCTCCCTCTCAGTATATTCTCCACTGGGATGGGACAAATCTTACCGAGAAGGATACATTGAATAAAAGCGCAACACTTTGGAGGTGTTCGTGGAGGGTGCAGGGGGATTTCGTTGCTTATGCGAGCAGTACCGGCGATTACGTGGTTGTTTGTTCGTGGGATGGGGAGAATATTTCTGTTCACACAATTATTGATGTTCCTAATCCTTCGTATGCCATTGCATGGTGGTAGAGTAAAAGGAAAATGCCGCATTTCGAATTAGGTCCTCAATATCCAGTTACGTTTTCTAGGAAGCCGCCGCAGATGCTTGTGTCCGATTTTCCTACTTGGGATAAGTGGAGACGTGAGCATATGGGGGAGTGGGATTATTTTCTGTTTAATGTGGCGCTTACGATGCGGGAGTTTCCGGCTAACTTGTCGCCAGAGCAACTTAAAAGTGCCACATACGTTTTAGGAAAAAGAATTGATGTTGTTGCAGTGAGAAAGGACTTAGTTTGGCTTATTGAGGTGACGGATAGGGCAATGTTACGCAGTGTTGGGCAGGCGGTTGCTTATAGGGAAATGTGGAGTGTTTTGAAACCATTGCCGCAGCGTTTTGAGACAGTTATTTTGTGTAATTTCACTGATGAAGATATACGTTTTGTTTGTAGCAAGCAAAATATACGTCTTATAGAAATCTCACCCTTATAAATGCCTCCAAGCGACTACATCAACGATAGAAATAGTTGGTTTGCGCTTTCTGACGCTCAGCCAAGTGAGCGTCAAGATGATTTCGACAGGTGGCTTGAGGAGGAGATTTTTCCTTACGCAATTGTTCCAGATGAGCGTTTAGATACTTCACAATTGCGGAGTGAAGAATACGGAAGAAGATTGGATTGGTGGGAGGAACTCGCGCAGGATTGGCTTTCAATTGCGAGGGACACATTCTGGTTTACGCCGTGGGATGAGTTGCCGCCGGAGGAAAGAAGAAAGCGAATGGAGGATTGGAAAAGGCAGGCGATGGAGTCGCATGTGCCCGAGTGGGCACGCGACTTGCAGAAGTGGGTTACGACCCTTGACGATATAGAAGATATACTTTCAAGTGCGGCGTGGGCGAGTAGGTTTTTGGCGTTTTTGTTTCCTTCTTTGGCGCCGGTGTTGATGCCCTTGTCAGGGGCGCTTGATTTGGCGGGAAACTTGATTGATATACCAAAAGACCTTTTGGCGTTACCTCTTGGTCCTACAGGAATTAAGAAGACGATGGAGGATTTAGGGAAGCTTTTGCATCCTAAAAGATTTCTAAAAGACTTGCTTAAAAAGAAAGTGCCTAAGTCATTGCGCGAGGCGCTACCCTCGCTAGGAGAGCTGCTTGAGATTGGACAAGCAGCTCACACGTTGACGGGACGTGGGCTTAGTTTGGGTCCACTCATGGGACATCTTTCAAACATGTGGTTTGGAGCGCTTGAGTCGTTAGGGATTACTTCATCACAATCCCCGCATAAAGAGCCGCCACATCATTCCTTCTTAAAACCAGACAGGCATGGGATGCCTTTGAAATTCAAGTTGCGTGAAGTAGAGCATGAGACAGGAAGGACGGGGTACAGGAAGCTTCAGTATATTCAAATTCCTATGTCGGGACCGAGGGAAGGGAAATATAAACGAATTGACTTGGGCATTGAAGGGGTTTTTAGGCAGCCTAGCCCGATGGAGTTTTGGGCGCTCCGCACTTGGATGAATGCGTACAATGTTTTTGCGCACCCCGGGGGATTTGAGGAACATGTCTTATTTAAAGCGCTCTTAACTCACACAATCACGTTGCCGTGGGCGTGGAGATTCCTCGCGGATAATGAGTGGTGGAAGGTTTTAGGTGTCATAGGCAAGGAAAAGCTTATTCCGATGAGTCCCGCGCCAAGTTTTGGCACGGAATATCTCCGTCACCGCGGGTATGATCCTTATCAGCCTTTATATCCCATGACGCGCGGCGGCGACGTAGATATTACGTATGATGAATTGATTGTAAGAAACTCTGAATTTGTGAGTTATCGGATTTGGAATATGATTCAGCGGCACAAAGGCACAAAACAATCTGCTTTTGTGCAGCAGTGCGTTTTGCTTATTTCGAATTTTTACGCACATGCCCTAAATACTGACCCGTTAGAGTTTGTCCGTGTTGATACTGTGCCGGCGACCGGCGCTAAATATGAAGTTTACCGCAAAAAGACCGTCTTGGAGACAAAGGACCCTTATCCGGTGCATGCCCTCAAACGTTTGGGGCAGTGGGGCTTCCGTATCCCAGAAGATGCCCCAAATACGGCTTGGAGGGCGTTTATTGCCGACCATGCGGCTTTTATTAAAGCGCATGGAACTTATCCGAAAATTGCGGAAATGACCGAAATGCTTTTCAGGCATTTTCCGCGGGTGATTTGGCGCGGGGAAGAATATACATCTCTAGAGCAGTTTCTCCACAGAAACACGTGGCTTGTCAGGACCCCGTCGTCGGCGGCTTTAATTTAACCTAGCCGACGACTACCCCCCCGTACCCCTTATTACCCTCAAAATCGGGCGCAAGCGCCCTATTTTTCATAGAAAAACCCTCAAAAAGCAACAAAAAGGCACTTTTCCCGCCGCCGACGGCTGCCGGCGCCGCTCTTATATATATATATATAGGCGCAAGTTTGCCGCCCCGCGGTTTCGCCGCTTACTGCAGGCAGCCAGCCCTCGCGTAG
>JAOQIN010000055.1 GCA_026134085.1 Candidatus Methanoxibalbensis ujae | reverse complement strand
CATGCACACATCATCGCTGCAGGGGTCTCTTCTTATGTTGAGGAGGAGAGGACGCTCCTCTGATATCCTGATCAATCTCCGCACAGTGTCCTCTATCGCTTCGTATTTTCCGCGGACAAAATGCTCTATGGCATCCTCATACTTCCGAATGATATCTTCCTCACTCATCTCATATTTTGATGCGAGTGACGCAACCACTTTGCGGCGGAAATTTTCCTTGTGCTTTCTCAGAAGAGATTCCAGCATCATATTATGACATTGCCACCTCATTCTTTTCTGCTTTCTTCCTTATCCGTTGGAAGGATTTCTCCTGTCCTCATACGCAAGCCCGAAGCCTTAAAGGTCACTTTATAATTTTAAGATAAAAAAGAGGTAATAAATTATAATGAACGGAAAAATAATCATCGGAGGGGTTGTGGTTTTAATCTGTCTGATAGGTGGGATTCTTTTATGGCAGAAAATACCCAAGCAACCTGCACAAGAACTAAAGCTCTCTGATTTCCCAGAGAAATTCAAAGAAAAAACGGCGATTGTGCTCGGAGATAACGCTTCTGAAATAGAAAGACAGGCAGCAGAGGAGATAAAGAACTTTCTCGTTGAGAATGGTTCAACAGATATAAAGATTACGGATTCGCAAAATATAGAAAATTTTAAAAAAGGTTATGACCTTGTCATCATCGGCACGCCAAAGACAAACCCCTTCCTTGAGGAGGTGTATGCATTGACGAATGCAACGAGAGTAACAGAAGAATATCCTGGCGAAGGTAAGGGGGTTTTGGAGATTTTGCCAAGTCCTTGGGATGAGAGTAAGGCGATGTTGTTGGTTGAGGGAAGTGATGAGTGGGGAGTGAAGGCAGGAGGTGAAATAATAGAGCAAACACAAGAATTAAATGAAGCTAATATTGTTGTAGAATGGAAAGAATCCGGAGCGGCAATTGTTGAAGAACCTCCATTGGGAGAAGTCATGAGTGCTGGAAAATATTATTCTAGTGAACCTTTCAAAGTCGAAGAGTATGATGTTTCAAAAGTTATTGAAAGGGCCAAAGAAACGAATCATTGGATCAGGTACGGATCTGTGGGCGGTCCTTATACATACCATAATGGTTCTGAATCTAAAAAACTATACGCATATAAAGAGGGGTACATTTCTATTACAAGACGCGAAGGAGAGTATTGGTTTACAATAGGTCCTGCAAATCATGACAATCCTGCTAACTATGAATTAATAGCAATGTTTGTACCACATGAAAATATAGAAGTAGATACAGCATGTGAAATAGTTAAGAATGAATTAATGGAACTCGGAATAAGCTTGAGCCATGGTGAAAAAATAGAATGGGATTTAAGTAAAGGGTTTATTCCGCCTAAACTACCCAAACAAGGGGGATCGCCATGAAGTTAGGGAAATATCTATATGTCCCATTAGTAACAATTCTTTTAATTTCGATAATAGCATGGCCAGTTCAGGTAGAAGCAGATGATGATGGAACTACAAATGCACATTCTAATCTAAAAGATAAGATTGAAGGGATACCTGTTACTGAAGCAGAATTACGAGGATTAGAAACAACAACGCCTGTTTCGTACACTGTGAAATTAGGTAGCGGATGGTTTACACCTTCTCCTGGGATTCAAGTAGATATGTTAGAATCTAAAATAACAGATACTGATCATGTTTACTGTCTAATACAATTTTATCGTGGGAAATATACATTGGATGACTATGATTATCTTAAAGAAAGCGGTGTTAAGGTATTGAGTTATGTCCCAGATAATACATACTATGCTAAAGTACCTTTGTCTTGGTTGGATACACCACCAAGTTTTGTGAGATGGATAGGTACTTTAAACCCTGAACAAAAGATTGATCCTTCTCTATTTGACAAACTAACTTTAAAATCATCAGATAAATTTAAAGTAATAATAAACTTTTTTGAAGCTTTATCAAACGAGGAACTGGATATACTGAAAAGCTATGCAGATAATTGTAATATACCTCCGGGTTGCACTAGCATTGCTATTTTTGTAAATAAAACAGAGGTATTAGAATTTGCTAAACTTAATTGTGTAAAATGGATAACACCACAATATAACCCGCATTTATGTTTAGATCGTAGTGTAAACCTTATTTCAGCAGATTATGTATGGGCGAGTGGAAACACAGGTTCTGGAGTGACAGTAGGGGTTATAGACACAGGAATATTGCATAATCATCCTCACTTTGATGATATAACTATATATGACTCTTACGATTATGTTGATAATGAGGATGGTGGAGGTAGCTCTAGCAGTAACGTTTGTGAGGCCGAGGATGATCCTAATACTTGCTTTGATGATCACGGCGTTCACTGTGCCGGGATTGTTTCTGGTGAAGGCACATATGATAATAGAGCATTAAGAGGAACCTCTTGGAAATCCAACCTTTTGATAATGAGAATTTTTGGGCCGGATGGTGGTGATCTTGGGTGTGCCCCTGACTGGTATTATGATGTGAATGATAACTTGGTAGAGATGTGGGAATACATAAGTGACCCAGATCACGATGGTGATTATACAGAACCATCTTCTGCAGACGTAGTAAGTTGTAGCTGGGGAGCATCACCTTATGGAGATTATACTTCTTGGGCGGAAACCACAGATAGGGCAGTAAGAGGAGATTTTGGTAAGGAACTTACTATCTGTTTTGCAGTTGCAAATGACGGAGAAAATTTGAATGTTGCCAATCCAGCAACAGCTAAAAACGTCATAAGTGTTGGAGCCTGCGCTGATTATCGTTCTCCAGATGGATTTTGTGGACATGGATGGACCCGTTATGACGAAGATAACTTATATGTTATGGATTACAGCCAAAGAGGTACGTCTGATAATAGAGTTAAGCCAGATATTCTTGCTCCAGGATCTGATATAACGTCAGCTGTTTTTGACAACACCTATGATAGTTGGGACGGCACAAGCATGGCAACTCCACATGTAGCAGCTGTTGCCGCCCAGATCTTACACGAATATCCAGATGCCTCTCCAGCTTTAGTTAAAGCTTTCATAATTTCTTCGGCTGTTGACGGAGGTACTACTGATGCACCATCAATCGATAGAGCATGGGGGCGATTAAATGCATATTCTTCAGTATACAAACTTCCAGATGAAGCAGTTGATAGTTATGATGAGAATACCGTTGGTAATCTTTTATCCCTCCAACCTAGGGAGAGATATTACACAATCAATGTACCTAATGATGCTGCAAAATTAATTGTGACGTTAGTCTATTCAGATGATCCAGCGGATCCCTCTGGGGATCAAACAGCACCCAAGCTTGTGAATGACTTGGATTTATTTTTAGTTGATCCAAGTGGCAATGAGTTGTACAGAAATGATGATGCAGTAAATAATGTAGAAAAATATGTAATAGATAATCCTGAAGCTGGCAATTGGGAAGCTCATGTGAGAGTTGTAGATTTAGCTGATTTGGGCGGCCTCTTACCAAAGAGCCAAGACTACGCCATAGCAATAATTGTAATCAAAGAAAGTGAAGAACCGTCGACTTCGATCACTCCTCATCATAATGTGACCCTGTGTACCAGTACAAATGATAACATGATGGTAGCTGTAGGTGATTGCTTTGAAGTTTGGTGTAACGTCTCATGCAAAGGACTGAGCTGTTACAATGTATTTTGTAATGTCACAGGCCCAACGGAAGGAATGACATTGTTATCTGATGAATTTGATGGAAGCGGAGAAGAATATGACTTATTAGGAGATATTCCAGTTGGCGTATCAAGATCAAGTAGACATTGGATTTATCGAGCAGATACAATTGGTAAATATAAAATAAATATAAGTATGTATGGAGAACGTGCTGATGGTTCTGAAATACATAATAGCACAAACATCACTGTGAATGTCGTAACAAAACAACGTTTTGTAATTGAAAAAGGTCTTTGTTGGCTACGTTCCAGACAAAATACAGATGGTTCATGGCAGCACAATGTCGGTATCACATCCTTGGCAGGATTAGCATTCTTAAATGCAGGATACAATGAAAGCGATAAAACTGTTGCTAAAGCTATCAAATATGTCACTAACCACGTCCAGTCAGACGGTTCAATCTACGGCGATTACGATCATAGAACGTATGAAACATCCTTAGCAATACTTGCTTTGGTTGCAACGCATAATGAGAGCTACAAGCCAATAATAGAAAATGCTATGAAATGGCTTCTTGATTCTCAATGGGATGAAAATTGCTTATGGGGTAGTGTTGATAAAAACAACTGGTATTACGGTGGTTTTGGGTATGGTCGTAATATCAGACCAGATTTATCAAACACTCAATTTGCCTTAATGGCTTTGGATGCCGCTGGTGTACCTAAAGATGATCCAGTATGGGCAAAAGCCCAGGTGTTTCTTGCAAGATGTCAGAACAGGCAGGCAGATGTCTATATTCCTGAACTAAATTACACAGTTCACTGGAATCCAACTTATAACAAATATGATGATGGCGGTTTTGTCTATCATCCGGGGCGTAGCCTTGCGGGCGATGTGAAATCATATGGAAGCATGACTGGTGCAGGAATCTGGTGTTTAAAATTGTGCGGTGTTAATAATACAGATCCGAGGCTACAAGCAGCATTAAACTGGACTAAGAACCACTATACATGGGAAGGAAACCCAGGAATGCCAGATCCTACCAGTATGCAATATTATTATTACCTCAGCATGTCAAAGGCTCTTCTAATGTGTACCTATCCGGGTTATGAATTAGATGGTCATTACTGGTATGATGACTTATGTAAGAAACTTATTGATCTCCAGAAGCCAGATGGTTATTGGGTAAATACCAATAGTCGGGCATGGGAAGATGTTCCAGAGCTTGTGACTTCATATTCTTTACTTTCATTAGAAACAAGAATCCCCATTCCCGAAGAAATTAAAAGATTATCTTACATAACATTCATCCTTCATTCAAATGCAGATCTCCATATCTATGACCCTCTTGGCAGGCATGTCGGTATAAACTACACAACAGGAGAAATAGAAATACAAATACCAAATGCAACTTATTATAAAAATGATATACAGAAAATAACTGTTCCTAACTTGGAGAGTGGTGATTATAGGATCATATTAATTGGAACAGGGACTGGAGAATACAATCTAACAATTAGAGGCACATATAAGAATGAAACCATATATGAGCGTAGCTATATCAGAAATATATCTGAGGGTGAAGTGCATGACGCAACTGTAAATGTTGCGATGATTACTGGTTTGTCCATTCATCTCACAGAGCCTCCAGAACCAACGCTAAAAACGGATCTTACAAATGTTGAATTAGTATCTTTAGACCCAACAGTCACAAGCATCAATGTAACAAGATTGAATCTTTCGGAGATCAACGAAACCTACAAACCAGAAGAATGCATCACTCTGCAATCCGCATACATGATAAACTCAACAGGAGCAGGAAACTTCACACTGAGATTTACAGATATCCCAAATGCGAATACGATCACAGTTTACAAAATAGATCCGACATCCGTGCCACCAAATCAATGGATAGAATTGGATGCTACTACAACTGCCGATACTGTGACATTCACGATGTCTGTGGAAGATCCACCGATAGTATTTTGTTCAGGAGCTCCACCAGCACGAGTCCCAACACTGACGCCAATAGGAATAACAGCACTTGCCGGAGGGTTATTGGTAATTGGGATAAGGAAAATCAAAAAGAGAAAATAAGTGACATTCTTATTTGGGCTTCAGGGCGATGATTATGGAAACAACATTTGAAAAATTGGCTGAAATCATTTTTAAAAAATGATGTTGTCGGCAGATTTATTTTTGGTTTTGTCTGGTTAATAGTGGCATTGTGTGGCTTGGTCAATATTTTCATAGTTGGAAATTATTATGATTTAATTAAAATCTATTGATAGTAATTATCCCGCTTTCTATGTTCGGGGTTTATTATTTAATAAGAAAAAAATAGAGAAATGAAATTATGAAAAATTACCAAAACGCAGGAATAATGTTTTTGCAATTGTGATTATTGCAACAATTATTATTTCTGACGTGACTCAAATGTCGTTAGACCGAAACCCGTTAAAGAGTGGTTATGCTAATGGCACTATTTTGGTGAATGTATCAGACAGGCGATAAAAAAATGAGGGCGGGGTTCAGACGGTTGCTTCGCAATCCTCGTCCCTGTCGGGAGCGTATAAGGATAAAAGGCTTCGCCCAAATTGCCCTCGGCAACTTCTTTTATCCGCAAAACGATTCATCCATTCCTCAAATTGTGTGGAAAGTGTGGATGAGGAGTGCATAGCGGATGCGTCACAGATCAGCGATACATGATGGGGAGGTCCTGTTCTGCGCCTCTCTGCATTTGAGATGCGGCTATGCTTGCCTGTTTCATAAGATCACGGGCTCTCAGTTTTATCTCCTCAGCACGCTTGAGCAGTTCAGATGTATCAATGCTCGTGTGTATGAATCTGTCAAGAGCTTTCAACGCAGAAGCTGCTGCGCCCGGGTCCGGATAGGCGGGGAAGCACTGTGTGAGCAGCGAGATAGCCTTAACGCCGTTTGAACGGCACTCTCTCAGCATGCTTGCATATATGCCGGCGATGAATCCCTCCTCCAGTACCTCCAATTTCCGCGATTTTATGTCCTCAACAGCTTCATCGTAATTTCCGACACCGAAGACCTCGGGCACTTCTATCTCTATTCTGTTCCTCACAGGCAGACCTGTGAGCGATATCGCGAGCGAAGTGTTTATCCGCTTGAGCCATGCAGCAAGCGATCTTGTCAGTGGAAAGACAGCCTGAGGCGGCACCGCGATCTCAGATGCAATTAAAACAATGTTTATTTTCTCCTCCTCTGTTTTCTCCTCGGCTGTGTGCCCGGTATCAGAAGCCTCATCGCTGCCTGTCGTGTGATCTCTCTCCGCGAGCTCATGAATGTATCCTCCGTATATTCTGAATGGATTTTTGAGATGACCTCCATGAACCACCATTACAGGCGGAAACAGCTCGGACTCTATGTATCCGATCTCCATGAAGTTCATTTTCTCCACCAGAAATGTGGTGGCTATCGTGCCCACCAGGCCTATATCCGGCAAACCCTCCACCGCAATCGGACGCTCATACACAAACTTTTTCCTCTCAACAATCCTCACTTCCGTATCATTTCCGTTCATTTTTACCACTCTCTTTTTTGTTCTATATCATCTCCAATCTTCATCAGTCTCATCCCCAATCTTCATCCGTCCTTCATCTATCTATCATCTATCATCCATCATCTACCATTCACCATCTGTTATCCATCCTTCCTCCACATTCATCATCCATCCATCATCCATCCATCCATTCATCATCTCTTATCCATCCTCTCCTTCATTTTGTTCTGAGCCTTCATTTTGTGAGCTTTTCAGGTTCTCCAGGATCCCGCTCATCATCTCCGATTTTGTCTTTATGATCCCCCTGAAAGGGCACTCCTTCGGGCGAGCGTTGTTCTCGGGGCATACACCGAGCGTCACTCCTCTGCAGTATATGCGTTTGAATATCCTCGGATATTTCTCGCAGCATATTTTGTAAATCTGCAATGCGAGCTCTCTCATCTCAGGTGACGCCCGGATGCACAACCTCAGCGACAGGAAATTTATGAGTGATCTTGCATTCACTGTCCATATGTAATGGGTGTGTGTTGCCAGTGGAAGAACATATCTCGCTTCTTCTCGTGAGACTCCAAGCTCAATCAGTGATACATACGCTTTTCTTGCGCTTTCTATCGCTTCTCTGTATATGCGAAGCGCATCAGCGCTGAGTGAGGGCTCATAGAACCTGAAATCAGTCTCATCGCAATAACGAGTTGACCTGGCAGTGTGAGATGCGATGCGATGCTCGAGGAGCTCACGAGAGCACGCGACAGAAATTCCTTTTATTGAAAATGTGAAACATATGTGCTCCAGTACGGATGAGTAATCATTATCAACAATGGTCTCTATGCTCATCGCGGCGATTTCTGATGATGTGCGCACAGCATCCGAGACAAGCGACTCTCCATCGGCAGTTACCCTGAGAAGACGCACTTCCATACGGCTCCTCCTCCATTGTGCTCTACGCTACTCCCTCATGCCTCTTCATCGCCCTTCTTTCTTTTCTTTTCTTTTGACCTTTGAAATTTGAAATCACGGAGCATCGTCCTCCTGCTCTCTCACAAAGCACAAGCGGCGAGAGGTGCGCTCAGGGATGTATCGTTCTCCTTTTTATGTAAATGGAGGGAAGGATAAGGAGATGAGAATAAAAGTCAATGGCATTGAGCGAGATGTGGGAAGCAGGAGGCTTGGAGACATACTGAAAGAGCTGAATGTGGATTACACGGAAGGTTGTGCGATCGCGATAATCTCCGAGATGAGGAAGGAGGTGACCAACGAGTTCAGGCTTAAGACGCCGGCAGGGGATGCCCGCATAAAAATTGAAGATGGCAATGAGGCTGTATCTGCGTTTTTAAGAGTTTACAGCGATTTTCGCGGAGAATACGGCAGAGTCTCGTGGAAAAATGATGAAGTCACTGCGATAGGCCCTGTTTCAACAGAAATGCGTGTTGAGCGAGGAAGATATTCATATGCGAAGTGGGATGTTTTCCTGGGCATGGGCGGATATGATCCACGCATCACATATCTGTGCATATGCAAGAAGGCGCATGAAGCCGCATACGGCGCTCCTGATGGTGGTGTCATAGGAAGAATCACGCGTGGAAAGAGCATAATCATGAAGTTGAAAGAGGGCGATGAGGTGGAGATAAGCCCTGTTGAGGCGGGAGTTGAGGAAAAAGGATTTGTCACAACTGACATGAGCACTGAAATTCACGATGGCGAGGAAATATACACTGAGATGCACATCAAAATGCTTAAAGAGGCTCCGATGTCATGTGAGCACTTCTTCTCACTCACGAGAAGGGGCATATTTGATGTTGATGAGGTGACAAACACATTCATAGCATCTTCAGGACTTAAAGGTCTGAATTTGCCCGAAGAGAACATAGGACATCGCACCAGATACCTCATAACAGTAAGAAATACAGGGACTGAGAGAGGAAAAGTATATATATACAAAGAGGACAGACTCTCAACTCCTTTCCATAATGTCCTCGGTGAGATTGAAAAAGGCCATTCACTGGTTAAATTTGCCAGAAAAGGTGACAAAATACGCGTTGAGACAACGCCCAGATGGATGATGGTGGTCGGAAAGACGCAGAAAGAGGCGGAGGAGTTCCTCGCGAGAGAGGGCATATCTCAGGTGAGAGATGGTAAAAAAGATGATGATGCTGTGGTTGTTGAGCAGGACCCCGATCTCACAATGGATGTCATAGAGAAGGGGAGCGTGACCACATATGGTGTGAGCCCCGAGTCAGTGCTGCCTGTCAAGCTGTTTCGCAAGGAAGCACCCAAGACAGTATGGTATTTCAGGAAAGTGACTGGAATGGTCACAAAGCCCATAGGTCGCCTGAAGGTTTTTTTCACAGTTCCTGGAATGATCGTGCTGTTTGAGGGACAGCCGAGCGAGGCGGGACTGCTCGTCCCTGAAAATCCACCTAAAGGTGTGGTTGAGAGGGGTGTGCTCGGTGTGACAAACATGGCAAAGACAAACAGAGGCGTCATGGGCATACGCCTTGAGGAAAGCACTGAATACGGACCCACAGGTGAGCCTTTTGAAAACACAAACATCGTGCTCAAAATTCATCCTTTCACAGATGAAGTGGCGAAAACACTCAGCAGACTGAAAGAGGGGGATGTGATATATGTGAGGGAAGTTGAGTAAATTAATCAACAAAATGTAAATCAATCAACAAAATCAATCAACATAATCCTATGAGTGCATCACCTGCATCCACGCAGCAGCGTGAGAGGCGGATAGGCGTATACATATGTCATTGCGGGAACAACATATCCCGTACAATAGACATAAAGGAGGTTGTGGAATTTTCCCGTTCACTTCCTTTTGTGGTTGTGGCGAAGGATTATCCCTATATGTGCTCATATCAGGGTCAGAGGATTATAGAGGATGATATAAAGAATTATCGTTTGAACAGAATAGTAGTTGCTGCTTGTTCTCCGAGGATTCATGAGCAAACTTTCAGGGCGTGCTGCATGCGTGCAGGACTGAACCCTTTTCTGTTTGAGCATGCTAA
>JAOQIN010000054.1 GCA_026134085.1 Candidatus Methanoxibalbensis ujae | reverse complement strand
CCCCATACATTTAAGGAACCGCAGTTTTGATCCCTTCTCTCCACCTCTTTTTCCTCAGAAACAATCATCTCCGGAAGAAAGACGCATCCGCTTCCGTATCTCCTTCTCCTGTTACCCCAAACTCCCTCCCTTAAAACCTCCTCCCCCTCCTTTGAAGGGGAAGTGCCTTTATTTTTTTTTATTTTGACACTTTTTTCTTTCTTCTTTTGTTTTATTTGAGAAGAAAATTTTTCCTTCTTTCTTTTTTTGTTTGTTTACGCTTTCCCGACCGTTATGAGAGCAATCAGAATGTCAGTTTGAGCGTGACGATTTCAAATGGTCTCACGTTGAGCGTTATCTCCTTTCCATTCACATGCATCTCTCTCTCATCGGATGATAGGAGTTCATCGCAGCGTTCTTCCATCAGGTTCACTTCCTCAACAGATTTGGGCTGTTTGAAAAGCGTTATTTTGGCTTTGGTTTTCTCTCCTTCAGCCTCATAGAATCTGAGAATGACAGCGTTGCCGTCTTCAGCGCGCTTAAATGCTGTCAGTATGACATTTTCGGGAGCTATGCTGAGGAAGGAGAAAGCTGGAGGGATTCCGTTTGCCATCATCTCATCATTCATCTGAAATGCCACGAAGTCGTAATTGAACTCATATGCGTGTTTGAAAGATTTTGCATCCTTCCAGTCTCCTTTATGAGGATAAAGCGCATATTTGAACACATATCTCCGGAGCTCTCTCGCCTCTGGAACTGGAATTGCAGGGCCTGTTTTGCCGTCTGAGGACAGCATGAAAACGCTTCGCAGCAGTGTCAGGTATATGCAGCAGTCTCTTATCTCATTTTCAGGAATTCCCCTGTTTATCACTGTCAGCCCCTTTTTCTCATCGGAATAATCTATCCAGCGAAGCGACGGGAATATGCCAGTTGGCTCCTCCTCCCACTTATCAGCGGATGAGAGGCGCTTACCGAAATAGAACATGTCTGTCGGTCTTCTCACTGCGCCGAACTGGCATTCGCATGTGTATTCAGATGATCTCACTGCTGTCGGAAACCTGACACGCACTCTCGCACGCGGATGTTTGTCCTCTATGGTTGTGATGAAATCAATGCGCGGTATGTCCTTATACACGATTATCTTCTTTATGCATGTCAGGAAATTGTGTCTCCAGATTATGGGCTCAAACTTGTGAGTCAGTTTATATGGCCATCTCAGCGAGTAATAACGGGATTCAAAGTTCACCACTCTCCTGAGAGGGCTCTTCACTATGCGGAAGTTCTCCACTCTGAACGATCCGAACTCAAGACCATCACCGCTTTCTGTCTTAAGCGGTGTATCCGCGCTCTGCCTGTGATAATATAAGTCGCCCGCCTCTTCCTCAAGGACAATGTCATTTCCCCACATGCACAACACTTCATTGTCAGGCATCAGCACATCTATTAACGCATGCTCAGGATCTATCCGCAACTTGAAAAAGCGAGTCTCTATGGTGTTTCCGACAATTCTGATGAAGTTTTTATCACGCTGCTTTTTATCACGCCGCTGCTCAGGCACATCTTCAACAACCTCATATACTCTGTATCCCATAGGAGGAACAGAGGCGACAAATCCTATCCTCGCATATCTCAGGGATTCATCCTCATATCTTGAGAACTTCATTATCTCAACATCTATCACTTCCTCCCGCTCCTGCGGTGATCTCTCATGCGGTGATTTCTCCGGATTCTCCGGAGATCTCTCATTTTCTGTGCCGAGAGGTCTCAAGCCGTTTATGCTGAGTATCTCACCGCGCTTGAAGCTCAGCTCCACTTCAACCCAGTTCCTCACCTCCCATGAAAGGTGATTGAACACAATTATGCGCCTGCTTGCTGAGGATATGCCGCCGCCCACGCGGCGAAGTTCGCTCACAACCTCGCGCAGCAATCCCGGAAATATGTCGGACTGCTTTGTCTCAAGATATCCGAAGTTTCTCCTCACCTCCTTGTATCCCTCGTCCATCCCGGTTCCCGGTATGACATCGTGGAATGCAGTGAACAGTATCATTCGCCAGCAGTCGTTGAGCTCATCTGAGGGATAGTAACCGCTGAGTATGTGGAGAACAGTAGCCCATCGCTCGCAGCAGAGAAGATTGCTCTCATACTTGCGGAGACCGAGCTTGAGCCACATTCGGCTCGAAGAGCAGCTGGGAAACACCATTGAATACCTGCCCGAATACATCTCGCCTTTTCTTATCGGAAGCTGAACACCATGCTCCTTTATGTATTTTTCAAGCGCATGGAAGAACTCAGATGGAGTTGCGATGCGCATCTTCACCTCGGGATTCTTCTCATTCCACGCATGAACCACATCAATTGTCTCGGGCTGCGGAAGCATGCCCCCACTACCGGATGGCATCAGTATGTTGGGAGTTGCTGCAAGCTCTCTGAGCACATTGTAGCTCTCATCAAGCCTCGTCAGGTCGAGACCCGCACGATATCCGAGCGGCATCCAGTGCGCGAGTATCCTCGTTCCATCAATACCCTCCCAGAGAAATTCAGATGGCTTCCTCTCAGGCGAACCCCTCCTGAACGCCACATATCTGTATCCGGATTTCCTGTATATCTGAGGGAGCTGCGCATTCAATCCAAATGCATCCGCCTGCCACATAACCTCAACATCAACGCCGAACTTCTCACGCACATATCGCTTTCCAACCAAAATCTCACGGACAAGCGTTTCCTCCTGCGGAAGCATGGTGTCAGGCATAAGATACTCTCCGTCCGCAATCTCTATTCTGCCCTCTCTTATGAACCTCCGCAGATCCTCATATAATCGGGGATATCGCCGCTCAACCTCCTCAAGCAGGAATGTCTGCTCAATCAAAAACTTGTATTCAGGTGACCTCCTGAGCAGCGCAACAACTTCTCGCAGTATGAGAACGATGTTTATGTAAAAATAGTCCTCCTTCGTCAGCACCCAGATCGCATCATAATGCGTGTGCGGAACAAGAAATATGTGGCACGCATTGTCCTCCATAACAGCATCTCTCCTCTCTCCTCGCACGCCGACATACAGTGCACCCGCATAATCCATGCTGAACTGATAATGTTCCTCGCATTTTAAAAATGCCGTTGCCCTCAAATGTTCCTTAACCCCTTCTCAGACGAGCATTCTCACTCGCCGAACTCGCCGCGACCGGTTCTGTCGGATTTCATCGCTGAGCGAGGTTCACACAGAGGTTGTGACATGTCTCGGAGGACAGTCAGGGCCGGTTTTGTCACAGCTTCAACCAGAAGCAGGACATCCATTTCCTTGTTATATAAGAAGACCAATTTCTCAACTGGTGATGTTGGAGGGGCGGGAGGAGGACCTATGGAAGTGAGTGAGAGGAGGCTGAAGAGGGTTGCATGGGGCATCACGGGCAGTGGAGACAGGATTTTGGAGACTGTGGATGTGATGAATGCGCTGCGCGAGGAATATGAGGACAGAGTTGATATAAGTGTTTATCTCTCAAAATCAGGGCTTCAGGTGCTCAAATACTACAGAATAGAGAATGATCTCAGGAATCGTTTTGGAAGGAAAATGCATGTTGAGAGAGATGCGAATTCTCCCTTTCTCGCGGGACAGCTTCAGTCTGGAAAGTTTGAATTTCTCATAATTGCTCCTGCCACCGCAAACACTGTTGCGAAACTGGTTGTGGGGATTGCCGACACGCTTATAACGAACGCTGCGCTTATGGCTCTAAAGGCTTTTGTTCCTGTTTATATAATGCCTTCAGACTACAGAGAGGGCATCACAGTCACAAGGATCCCATCGGGAGAGGAGCTCAAGATACGCGTGAGGAAAGAGGATGCTGAAAATGCCAAGAAGCTCGCGAGCATGGAAGGTGTGACGCTCATTGAAAAGCCTGAGGACATACGGAATGTATTTGAGAGGCACTTCGGATGAGCATCACACATCACATATGCATTTTCCGCCCGCACTTTCTATCTTTTCCTGCGCTGTCTTGGAGATTTTAGCAGCTTTCACAACAATTTTAGTGCTGACTCTGCCACTGCCAAGTATTTTATCAACGCCGAGTGCATCAGCATCCACAAACACAGAGCCATCATCACGCATTTCAGCCACACCGGCTGCTATGAGATCGTCAAGCATCTCCTCAATTTCGCCGACATTCAATGTTCGCAGCTCTCCCGTTGCGAGTGGATGATGGCGGACGAATCCGTGTTTACCCTTCCTTATGCCCGCTTTAAGAGACCTGATGAAGTGTCTTGAGAATGTGCCTGCATTTCCTCTCCCGCCTCTGCTGCCTTTCCCTCTTCGTTTCTTGTGAGAGCCGCCGCCGCATGTTCTCGTGCCTCTTATTTTCTTGACTCGCTTTTTCATCTCGCGACACCGCCAGCTGATATGAAAAGCTGGATATATGAAATGGTTCCCTTTAAATATTTAAGGTATCTGCCTTAAAGTGAGGGAGTATGGAGCGCGTGGAAATAAGGATAGAAAATGTGGTAGCAAATGCTCGCATTGCGAGAGAGCTTGATTTGAAATATATTGAGGAGAACCTGGAGAATGCGAAATTCACGAAAAAGAAGTTTCCGGGATTGGTTTATCAGACGAAGGACCCTAAGGCGGCTTTCCTGATATTTCGGTCGGGAAAAGTCGTATGCACAGGTGCGAAGAACATAGAAGAGGTGAGGAGAGCTATGGACAAGCTCGCGGAAGACCTCCGTTCACTTCCTGAGATAGGTGACGCGGTGCCACCACATCCTGAATTCAGCGTGCAGAACATAGTCGCATCAGCAGACCTGAAACAGGAGCTCAACATAAGCGCAATCGTGGAAGGTTTCGGATTGGAATGTATGGAATATGAGCCCGAGGTTTTTCCCGGTCTTGTATACAGGCTTGATGATCCGAAGACCGCAATACTCGTGTTCTCCTCAGGAAGACTTGTCATCACAGGCGGAAAAACAAAGGAGGAGTGCGAATATGCTGTCAACACATTCCTCAACAAATTGATGGAACTCGGACTCATAGAGGACTGCTGATGATCAGATGATCAGATGATCACATATGGGATGAAGGAGTGAAGAAGCGATAAAAAGAAAAAATGGGTGAGATGCAGGGCAAAAGCAGAAGGAGAAAAAGCTCACAGAAAAAAAAAGGAGCGGTGGAAACAGGAGAAGTGAAGAAACATGACAGTGAGCCCTTTATCATCGCGTTCTGCTGCAACTGGTGTTCTTATGCAGGCGCTGACCTCGCTGGTGTCTCCAGATACAAATATCCGCCAAACATTCACATCATACGCGTGATGTGCTCAGGCAGAGTGGAACCCGCATTCATATTGGAGGCGTTCAAACAAGGTGCTGATGCCGTTATCGTGACAGGATGCCACATAGGCGATTGCCATTATATATCAGGAAATCAGCAGGCAGAGAAAAGGGTTGAGAAAGTGAAAAAAGCACTTGAGTATCTCGGAATAGGCGCAGAGAGGCTGCGACTGGAATGGATTTCGGCATCAGAAGGCGAGAAATTCGCAAAAGTTATGCAGGAGTTCACAGATAAAGTGCGTGCACTCGGTCCTTCTCCGCTGAGAAGATAGCCTTTTATTTCCGCATCAGCGCATTCCCGCATCAGCGCATTCTCCAGGTGGTGTGGATGGAACTGCTGATGAAAGGCTGTGTGTGACCTCATATCTTCGTGAATCTGATGGGGTTGAGGGGGCTCGCTTCAAACAATGAGCACGGTCCTATGAGCCTGCACTTTCTCCCCCGTGACGGCAGGATTTGTGACCGCGGAATAGAGTGTCTGATTCCTCATATGAGGACTGCAAAAACGGAGGAAGTCCGGGCGATAGAATTTTGCCTAATTTTTTTCTGAAATGCTGCTTTAATTGAAAAGATGAAAATAGCGATGGTGACGCTGCTTTTTCCACCCATCATCGCGGGAAGCGGAAAAAGATTTTATGAAATAGGCAGAAGACTTTCAAGAAAGAATGAAGTTCACATATACACTGTGGGTGTGAACGGCGATGCTGAGGAGGAATTGGATGGCATGTTGGTCCACAGATATGGTAAATTCGATGCATTAAGTGCGGAAAGTGCATATAGATCAGGTGTTAAATTCAGTATTAATCTTTTTAATTGCTTGAGAAAGAATGATTATGATGTTATAGACTGCAATATCGTCTCAAAGATGCCTGCATATGTCTCATATATCATAGCAAGGCGCAAATACATACCTTTCATAGAGACATGGCATGAGGTTATGCATGTGCAGAATTTTCATCTGCTGAATCCCATAATGGGGCTGCCGGCATTTTTTATGGAATTTCCGATTCCAAATCTTGCAGATATGAATATCGCTGTATCCGATACCACGAGAAGGAGGATGATAAACCTGTTGAATGCAGACGCTAAGAAAACGGTTGTGATATCAAATGGTGTGGATCTGGAGAAATTCAGAAAGATTTCAGTTGAAAAAAGATACGGCAGAATATTATATGTTGGGAGATTGGAGCGTCATAAGCGTGTGGATGTGTTGATACACGCCTACAAAATTCTGAAGAGGAGGTATAAGGATGCTGAGCTGATAATCGTTGGAGACGGCTCACAGAGGCGAAGATTGATGAATCTCTCAAGACATGTGGATGTGAGATTTTACAATTTCCTGCCGGAGGAGAAGTTGATCGCTGTGATGAAATCAGCGTGGGTGCTCGTGCTCCCCTCGGTTAAGGAGGGTCAGGGTATCGTGCTTTTGGAATCCATGGCAGCTGGCACTCCGCCCATAGCGGTTCAGGCTGAGGGAAGCGGCGTATGTGATGTCATAAAAAACGGTTATAACGGTCTTCTGGTTTCAGAGGAGAAAATTGCAGACGCAATTCAAAAACTGCTGTCGGATGGGGATATGCATGCATCCCTGCGCAAAAACGGCATGCAATTCGTAAAAAACTACGACTGGAACAGCATCGCAGCAAAAGTAGCCGAGTTGTATGAGAAAATGAGATGAACGAAAACAGGCATGAGCATTAAGTCAGCAGGAATTACAGCGCAGATATACATATACTATATGAGCAATCTTTCGCTTGAAAATTTTGGGGAGCATGTTTTCAAAAGCGCACCATATTTCCAGCATCCTCATAACAGAGGTTGCATTTTTCTTCGCACATCCTGATTTCAATCCGGGCGGGAAAGGGGGCATGTCTATGTATCCGCATGAAACCACATATCCGTAATGTCTCGTCAGATTCAAAAGATCATCCATGCTCAACGCATCAAGACCGCTCAATCTCGCATGCATTCTGTTCTCTCTGTTGGGCACAAATATAACTGCTCTCTCAGCCAGTTTGATTATCTGATCAATATATTCAAAACGACTTCCTTCAGGCAGCCTCTGCAGGACCTCACAGCACAGCGACAGCTCATATTTGTTATTGATTTTTATATGCTCGATTATATCAACTGCTGGCTCAAGTTCAGACAGATCGTTCACCTTAATCAAGCGCAAGCGCACAGAATCCCCCTCCGCGCCCAGAATTTTCAATACTTTCTCAAACCTTCGCAATACTTCATCACGCTCATCAATTACAGTTATGCGAGATCTATATTTCAGGGAAAAAAGAACAAAATCCATGCTCAATCCATATTTTTCAGGCAGACCTGCAATTAAAATATTTTTTTCATAGCCTATTTCATCAAATATTGTTTCAAGCAAATTCCATTTTGCAAGATACTCGTATGCCGTTCCAAGACCTTCTCCTTCGGCGGACGCTATCCGGTGGAGATGCTCAAGCGAAATTCGCCTCATCATTTCACAGGTAGCCATGCTGTTTATACCATCTGACAGTTCGTCTGATCCCCTCCTCAAAACTCACCTCAGGCGCGTAGCCCAGCTCTCTTTTCGCCTTGGATATGTCATAGAGGCGGTTTGATGTTATTGATTCCAAGCGCTTCAGGTTGAAAGGAGGCGTGATGCCGAGCATTCTGCATGTGTGTTCAATCATACCAACACATATCTTAGCTGCAAATGGGGGGACATGAGCTCCCCAAACTCTGACATTTAACTCCTTAGCGAATGCTTCCACAATCTCATTCATCGTGCGCCATTCATCAGTCACTATGTAAACAGATGAAGCATCTCTCTCACATGCCAGGATGGCAGCATGAACAAGATTCTCCACATATACTAGAGGCACCACATTTTCTCCACTGCCTATGACAGGAAACATATGCCTCTTTATCAATTTGCACATCTTCAATATCTCAGATTTCACATCTCTCGGACCATAAACCTGCGCCGGACGAATTATCAACAGAGGAATTCCATACTTCTTACAAAACATCAACGCGACCTGCTCACTCTCATATTTTGCCAGTTCATGCGGTGTTCTCGGTTGACATCGTGTTTCCTCATTCACAATAACATTTTTTATAATTCCGATGGCTGAAATGCTGCTGAAAAGTATGAATTTCTGGATATCTGCATGATGAATGCATGCTTTAAGTATGTTTTTGGTTCCGAGCACATTCAAATTTCTGAGTATTATATAATCTTTCCTGGAAACTGAGGACACATTCCCTCCTCCAACAAGATGATATACAATTTCTACATCTCTGACAGCGGATTTTAATGAATCCACATCCATTATATCTCCGTATATAAGTTCCACATCAAGCGCTTTCAAAAAAGAAACATCGCTCGTTTTTCTGACAAGACATCTGACATTGTAACCTTTTCCCGTCAGAGATTCAACCAGATGGCTCCCTATAAATCCAGTTCCACCTGTCACCAGGATCACAATACCACCTCCAGTGTCGGCTCTGCTGTTCTTGTTCTCATCAACAGCGGATAGTCTGAAAAGATGTTCTGCATTCCTCTAAAAATCACACATCCCTCTTCACATCTCTCTTATAGTATGATTTATAGCATGATTTGCGTGTTCTGATGACACCATCTCACCATGTTGAGCGAACATCCTGCAGAACCTGTTCCAGCTTCTTCTCCTTTCTCCTCCTTAAACTTCAAGATTTCTCACTCTCCCTTTCAGAGCAGTATAATCCGTTCGAAATCATCCGCCTCACACATCCTGATCTCTCGTCTGGAGGTTTATCTTATCAGAGTATAGCATTTCCGTTGTGCTTCATTTTTTCACAGTTTATATCCGCCGTCACCGGCGCCGTCACCGGATGGTCCCTCATTATTTATGTTGCTTGATGCTTATTCAGCGTCAGATTTGCGGAGGGAAAACAACAAATCGGCGGGAGACTTTCAGAGGGAAATGCGAATTCTCAGCAGCGACATGACGGAGGGTGCACCGGCGGAGGGATGTGAGAAGCGGGGGGAGATAACTTTAATAGCTGAGACACTTGATGACCTGTGGCATCTCAGGCATCTCATAGAACCGGGCGATATTGTTGTTGCGGTTACATATCGCTCGGAGGAGCGCCGTGTGGACAGGATAAGACCGAAGAAGGCGGAGAAGAAACCTGTGAAGCTGAGCATCCGCGTGAAAGAGGTTGAATTTCAGAAGTTCTCGCGGAGACTGCGTGTGAAAGGCATCATAGAACACGGTTTGGAGGATGAGACGGGCTCGCATCACACGATAAATGTTGAGACTCAAATGAAGATCACAATCATAAAAGAGTGTTGGAAGAAGCATCATATCGCGCGGTTGAATCGTGCGACAGAACGCGGATATGAAGTGCCTGTTATATTGCTCACTATTGAAGAGGGTGAAGCAGTTGCAGGCATGCTTCATCAGTATGGCGTTGATGAGATTTTTTCTGTTAAAGGCTCTTCAGGAAAGCGCGTTGCAGGTGAGACGAGAAAAGAGTTCTTCGGTGAAGTCCTCAGCCAGCTTAAACAGGCAATCGCATCTTCAGGTGAGCACACATCTGTGATAGTTGCAGGTCCCGGATTCATAAAAGACGAGTTCCTCGCATTCATGCGTGAGAGAGCGCCTGAAATAACAGCGAGAAAGGAAAACATATCAAGCATAGGCACCTCCGGCTTCCTTGAACTCCTGAAACGCGGAATCCTCGGAAAGATGATCGCAGAAGAAAGACTTTCGCGGGAAATACGCATGTTTGACAAGTTGCTTGAGGAGATAAGCAAGGGTGACAGGGGAAAAGCAGCATACGGAATTGATGATGTTGAGCGTTGCGTGAAATTGGGCGCCGTTGAAACACTTCTTTTGAGTGATGACATCCTTATGTCTGATGATGAAACTCTGAGAAAAAGAGTTGAGAACATCATGCACATCGCAGAACAGACAAAAAGCGAAGTCATCATATTGAGCACAGAATTTGAGCCGGGAAAGAGACTAAGCAGGCTCTGCGGTGTAGCTGCTCTGTTGAGGTTCAATGTCAATGATTGAATGATATATCTCTTCAGCATAAAGCATCTATCTGCGCGAGGATTTGCCTGTTTTTGTGATTATTGACTGTTATTGCTCCTGCAGGACATGCGGCAGCACATGAACCGCAGCCCTTGCAGGTTATTTCATCAACAAGCACCTTGCATTCACGCACGGGGTATGCTTTGCCCGCGGGCGAAATTCTCAGCGCGCCGAAAGGGCACACTGAAACGCAGATACCGCACCCTGCGCATGCGTGCGCATCCACTGCCGCGATTTCAGGCGATTTTATTATACTGCCCGAGAGCAGCTCTGCACACTTTGAAGCGGCTGCTGATGCCTGAGCCACGCTTTCTGAAATGTCTTTTGGTGATTGACAGCACCCAGCTATAAATATGCCCTCTGTAAGAGTGTCCACTGGCCTGAGCTTTGGATG
>JAOQIN010000053.1 GCA_026134085.1 Candidatus Methanoxibalbensis ujae | reverse complement strand
AAAGCCGATGCTATTGTTATAGGCAGTCCGGTTTATTTCAACAATGTATCCGCCCAAACTAAAGCCTTCATAGACCGCACATGGTGTATTAGAGGACGACTTAGAAACAAAATTGGTGGTGCAATTGTTGTTGGTCGGAGATACGGTATAGAAAGTGCTATTACTGCTATTAATGCATTTTTCCTTAAACATGAGATGATCGTAGCAAACAGAGGTGTTTGTGGGATAGCCTTTGAAGAAGGAGAAATAATAAAAGATACAGAAGCTATTAACGCTGCTAAAAAACTTGGAGAACGAATAAAGGAACTTGGAAAGATAAAAAATATGATATGAAATTTTTGTCAGCTGCGTCTAACAGCGGATATACGACTACGCCTCGCTACGCAAAAAATTCGGCAAAGCCGAAATTCGTCCGCACGTTGCACTCCGCTCATTATTTTGCTTATTTGAAGGGACATGTCCTAATAACCCTAATAACATCCCTCCCACTGAAGTAAAACATAAACATTCTGCAAAATCCTGCAAAGTCTCTTTTCCATTTAGCCTTTTCTTTAAAGAACAGAAAATCTTTGCTCTGGCAACATAACATCACTTCCGACAAGAAAGTTGTTTTGCATGAGAAACGCACCATTCGCACCGGTTCAACATGCGGAGGCAACTGGATGGAAATCTTGACGCAAATGGAAAATTATAAAAGGGGTCGTTTGCAGAGCCAAATTAGTTATTGAATCTGCGAACCTCTTTTGCCTCACTGAAAAGGAGCGGCGCGGAAATGAAGATAACAATAGGAGGCCCTCCTGGCAGCGGAACGACGACAGTCGCAAGAATACTCGCAGCGAGATTGAACGCAAAACTCATATCCGCAGGGGAGATATTCAGGCAGATTGCTGCGGAGCGAGGTCTTAGCATTGAGCAGTTGAGCGAGATTGCGGAGCAGGATGAATCGCTTGACAGAGAGATTGACAGGCGTCAGCAAGCATACGCTTCTTCGCTTCAGCATGCGGTATTTGAAGGCAGGCTCTCCGCTTTTTTCGTGAAAGATGCGACGCTCAAAATCTGGATTAAAGCACCTTTGGAGGTTCGTGCAAAAAGGGTCGCAAGCAGAGACCGCTTGAAATACGAGGAGGCACTCTCCGCAATAAAAATGCGTGAGCATTCAGAAATAAAAAGGTATGAGCGTTACTACCGCTTGAATCCAAACGACCTCTCCGCATACGACATCGTAATTGACTCTTCAAAATTCACCGCTGAAGACATCGCTTCGCTCATTCTGCACGCCTTAGAGCGTTTGAAAGCCGACGAAAGCAAAGGAAAAGAGCAAATAGAGTGAGGAGCTGTTTATATGAGCGACTATCTCCATAATATTGATCTGATTTCACCTACCATTGTTGTAAAAATTATATTAGCTGTTTCTATTGTCTCATTTAGAGCGAAATTTGCATCACACTTTATATCAACGCTATCAAAGCTGGATAAAATAACATATTCAACGACATTGGATTTCTGGTATTATTTCCAAGCGAGGTGGATATATGACAGAGCAATAAACGATGAGTATATCCCCGTTCACAGATTACGTCGAGAGAGATTCGTCACAGCACGAAAGTGCCATCTGCTTTTGCATTCAATCCGAAAAGCGTAGGAATAATGCAACTAAGGAAGCGGTAATCTCTCCTGGTGTTATTTGTTCACTGCGAGCTTGAAATAAGCGAAGTTGAGCGTGAAACAGAGGAGAAGGAATAGGGAGACTGCTTTTAATGCTTCTTTTCGCTCAGCGTCCTTTATCCCCTTTTCCTTCTTCATCTTCATATCTTATCAGCCAATCCCATATCCAATAGTTCTTCATTAAGGATCTCCAAGCCAAATATCTGCTATCCATCTACTATATTTTCCAGTGTAATGACTTCTAATGATACATTCGTTGTTATTCTGTGCAAATCTACCACATATTCCTTTACAGCAATTCCTCGCTTGTATTGGACTGTCGCCTTGTATACAGGTTGCATAAAAGATAAAAAAGAGGGGAAGAAAAAAAATTATCCCCTCAACAACCCTTTTAATGTTGGTTATTTGCTTTTTTTCCTCTTCATCGTTGCTACTGCGAACACAACGCTCAATATCGTGATCAATGCTATTATTCCAATTGGCGTTAGTGCTGGGACTCGTTCGGGTATTGGGTTACCACCGGCACCAAATTCTTTACCCACCAAGCTCGCTGAGCCCGTAGCTTCCGTTTTGTTCACATAGGCCCAGATAAAGTTCTCCGCTATGTTTACCCCAGTATCAGAGCAGCGGTGGAAGGTGTCATTATAGTAATAATACAAGCCCAGGGTGCTCTCATCTATACCGGCCGCAGCTACTTCGGCATCGCTGTAGCTCAACTCAATATATATTGGCCACTCAACCGCATCAGGATTGGAAACATGGATGTCTATCCATTTGCCTAATGCTTTGTCGGGGAATGGCTTATCAGGGAATGGCTGAGATTCATATCTAACTACATATATTTCGGTGTCCCTGGTGAGGTTTAAGGTTACTTTGGTATCCGCTTCCGCTGATGCATCCACTGTGTGTGTGCCCGCACCAAGGGTTTCATAATGCCCCGGCAATTCCAGAGGTGCTCCCAGCCATGGCTCATAAGCCACATTGCTGCTTACGTTATCGCCGCTGCCAACCGGTCCAGGTCCGCTGGTGGCATCTCCCCACCAGTTGTTGGTGGCATCAAGGCGAGGATTATAAGGGCTATTATAGACACCATAAACGCTGTTTCCCACGATATTATTATAATTGACGACATTTCCTGAGCAAGGGTATTCTTGAGGTCCACCAATCTCTATTCCATAATTATTGCCCTGAATATCGTTGCCTCTAAACGTATTGCTGTCCGAATATGTATCTAAGTGAATGCCTTTGCCTGTGTTGTTTAATATCGTGTTGTCCGCGATTGTGTTGTAGCGTGCCTTATACATCCAGATGCCGTGCGTGTTATTTAATATAATGTTATCCTTTACTGTGTTGTAGTCTGCATAATCACCACCCCCGATCTCACCATACACTCCGATGCCCCAGCCGTTGCCCGAGAGGGTGTTATTAAAAACGTTACAGTGATCTGCGTAGTAGAGAAGGATACCACGGCTTCCCCCAGTTACCGTAAACCCGCTTATGTTCACCCAGTCTGCGGTCACATCAAAGACGATGCTCTCAGGGTTTGCTGCCGCTACAGTCACTACATCCCTGCCCTCACCCTGCAGGGTAACCGATTTGTCCACACCGACATTTTCATTATACGTCCCCGCCGCCACGAGGATGGTGTCGCCGGGAAGGGCAGCGTTTATGGCATCTTGGATGCTGGCGCAATAGGTCGTTTCATTTATTGTTTCACAGAAGACTTCTATTGTGCCGGTGTCATCGTCAAGAGTGTACTCAGGATTTCCATCACCATCTACATCTATCGTGAGATTGTCGAGGTAAACATTCACCGTAACACCACCAGTAGGATAACTCTCAGGTGCGCCTGCTCCAATGGCTACGCCTAAAACCTTGTATCCCTTGTCACAGTAATCGGAAATGTTAGCTGGGATGGTAACACCGGTCCTTGGGTCAACTGTGAACCAGCTTCCTTTGCTCATATTCCACTGCTGCCAGCTACCAGTCCCAGGGGGACCCCAGTGGTTACCCAAAATAACATCAACCTCTCCATCGTTGTCAGTATCTAGGAAGAGGAATATCTCGTCCGGAACGTCAACGTCGCCGCCTGCAGTGTATCCCCAGTAGCTAATCTGGGTAGCGCTCTGTAATGTAAAGTTCGTAGGCACACCCACCATTGCGTAGTCTGGTGTCGCCGCTGTTGTAGTCACGTGAATACTGTGACTTCCCTTTTGAACTTGTCCAGTGCTCCATCCAATGGTGATCTGATCAGCTGGAATGGTCGGAGGATTAGGAGGGGAAACATCCACCGTAACGAAAGTAGAATTCGGTGCGACCTGCGCCTCTACTGTTCCTGTCATTAGCAGTGCCACAGTTACAAATACCGAAACTACCGAAATCGCTGTTAACACAAAAGAAGAAAGCCTCTTAGAAGATAACCCTTTTAAATCGTTTGTTCTCGAAGCACCCCGATTTCCACCGACATGCCCCCCGCTGTGTTGTATCGCTTTATTCATATCTTTTCCACTTTTTTTCATTTTTCCTTTCACACCTCCTAAACAACTTTTTACCTTTGGTGAAAAAACCTTTACGCATTTGTATAGCGTAAATATCCCTTTAAAAAGTTTTCGGCTTTTTGCATTTTTTTTTACCCGCCCCAAACAAAGCTCATTGACGAGCAATTGAGTTTATACACTTCCCTGTAACCTCTACGTGGCGAAGACGGAAGCGATGTACTAAATGATAACCTGCTCGCTGAGAAGATTATTTATTGGCTCCTGGGATAAGATGTATATACCAGTTTCTCAGATCGTTTATGATATATTTTTGCAGTAATATTGGCTTCTTCAGTCCCGTGAACTTGCGAATTGCTTCGCTGCTAACTCCGCTATTTTATCCCACACTTCTTTCTGCTGTTTCCGCTTTTCCATAGATGCAAGCGGCTCTTCACCGAGGAACCCTTTTAACGCCTTAAATTTTTTGTGAATGGCTTCTGACAGCTCCTTACCCCTGGGTTTTTCAACGAACACATCTACTTTCCGCATCTGTGCGCCCAGTATCGCTGTAAGACCGGAATGCAGGCTCGCCAGCCATCGACAACGCGCACCATTGATGCTCACGCCGAAAATCTCACGCAAAACGTCCCCTTAACTGTCTGATCGCTACCACCATTTCGCCATCAGGCGTCCTGAAAGGACAGAACCTTTTTACCGAGAACCTGACCGTCCATATAATTCCACGCCGCAGTTCTTATCGATATTTGCGGAATAAGCGGTCTTGCATGTATCTCCTACACGGAAGATTGCATTCTGAATGCCTTTAGGTGTGATCTCGAGCGGAAAGCATGTGTAAATTCTTCATACACAACCGGGAAGGCACATTAGGACGAGATTTTCCTAATTTCCTAGAATTTTGTAATGCCTTTAGGAAAAGACAGCAGCAGTTAGCGGTAGCAGTAAGGCACAAAGCAAAAAGAGAAAAAGAAAGTAGTATGCTTTTTAAACTCCTTAAGTGGAACGGGACAGATGCCTTCTGAAGAGGCGAGAGGCGAGGAGGAGGAAAGGAAAAGGGAAAAGGGTAAGGAAGAGGGGGGAGACTGGGAGCCGAAGATTCTTGCTTTCTGCTGCAACTGGTGTTCTTACGCAGGAGCGGACGCAGCAGGGCTTGAAAGGAGGCAAATGCCACCCACATTTAGGGTCGTGAGAGTGATGTGTTCAGGTCGCATAGACCCCGCATTTGTCTTGCTCGGTCTTTTAGAGGGTGCTGACGCAGTTCTCATGACTGGATGCCACTTCGGCGACTGCCACTACATTGACGGTAACTACAAGGCGAGAAACAGATACGAGTTCCTTAAGGAGTTTGTTGACGAGCTCGGTTTGGAGCCTGAGAGGATTGGACTGCGTTGGATTTCCGCCTCTGAAGGTCCTATATTTGCGGAGATGGTGCGAGAAGTCACCGAGAATGTCAAAAAGGTCGGACCAAGCCCTTTCAGACGAAGGTGGAAGAAGTGAGCCTTGAGAGGGGCGAGAGTGAAATCGTAGTGTCAGCGTAGCAAGCGTCAGCGTCTGTGTGCGACGCCCACGAAATCGGAAATTTTCTTGCGCTGCGATGCGAGTATTTTAAGCAGTTCAGCCTTTATTTTTGAGAATATTTCGGGACCTTCACTGACTATTGCAGAGCCTATTTGGAAAAGCGAGGCGCCAGCAGCGGCGTAATCAAGCACATCCTTCGCAGAGAATATGCCACCGACGGCAATAATAGGGATATTTACTGCCTCTGCGATTTGAAAAACGACTTTTTTCCCGACATTTGCGATTTTTCTGCCCGAAATTCCGCCGTATCCTGTGGGACTTCCCAGCAGTGGAATGCCTTCATGAACGGGTCTCGCAATGAGCGTGTTCGTCGCACAAACGGCATCCGCACCGCAGCGCTCAAGCATCGCAGCGAGCCTCGCAGGGTCTTCCGTGTTCGCAGAGATTTTCACAGCCAGCGGGATGCCAGAGCGGTGTGCAATCGCTGAGACCGCAGAGACAATCTCACAGAGCATTTCTGGGCGTTTCTCAAGCGGTTCAAATGCACTGTGCGGGCAAGATGCGTTCAACTCAATCATATCTATGGGATAATTCACTGCGATTCTTGCAATTCTCTCGCATTCCTCAACACTTTTGCCGAAAATGCTCAAAATTATCGGAACTCCTGCTGCTTTTGCTTCCTCTATTTCTGTTTTGTATTCAATTATGCCGGGATTTGCGAGTCCGATTGCGTTTGCGTAAGTCTGCGGTGCGACTTCAACAAAAGTAGGGTTCGGATAGCCTTCATTTTCAGCGATGCCGATGCTTTTCGTGACGACTGCGCCTGCCCCCGCCTTTGCGAAGCGGTAAAGCATTCTGCCAGAGAGGGCGAAGCCTGAGGCGTTCATCAGCGGATTCGGAAAGCGAATACCGCAGACTTCCGTCTGAAGCAACGGCTCGCTCTCGGGCTTAAGCCTCGGAAGGGGCGAACTTTCAACGGAGACAGGGGAGAGAGGGACTCTCCTTCCGCTTTTTGAACGCTTCCACTTCCCGAACTCCGTCTCAAGCAACTGCTCCGCAGGAAACACAGGACCCTCCTTGCACACACGAAATCCACCGATGTCGCAGGAATCGCAGGCACCGCTCGCACACTTAATTATGCGTTCCACCGCAACTTGCGTTTTTATGCCTCTTTTCGTTGTGATTTCGCAGACACGAAGCATCATTCTCTCTGGTCCGCATGTCAGAACGGCGTCAAAATTCTCGGAACGCAATATCTCATTGAGCAATTCCACAACAGTTCCCTTAAAGCCAGCAGAACCGTCTTCTGTTGCAACCCTAACAGAGCATCCAAAACGCTCAAACGCATCCGCATAAAGCAAATTTCTTGCGGAACGAGCACCGAGCAGCACAAGCACTTCCGCTCCTTTCGCCTTTAGAGCCTTCGCTGCGAATTTCAGCGGTGCCGCTCCGTAGCCTCCCCCAACGAGGCAAACCCTTCCTTCGTGAAACTCGTGAAGGGAGAAGCCTCTGCCGAAAGGACCACGCAGTCCGAGCATTTCGCCTGCTTTCTTCTGGTGCAAACGGTGCGTGCAGTCGCCGACATCAGCAATCGCAATCTCTATTTCATCTTGCGAGGCATCCGCAACACTTATCGGAATTTCATCGTAGCGGGGAAGCCAAACCATGACGAACTGCCCCGGTTTCGCTCTTCTCGCAATCTCCGGTGCGTGGAATTTGAAAATTTTCACGCCTTCGCATGCTTCTTCAACGCTCTCTATCCGATGCAATCTCGGTGCATTCAGCATGCTTTTCCCCTGGTCACTTCTTAATATTCACATGAAGATATGCAAAGTCGGTTTTCAAGTTATCCAAGAGGGATAAACCACACAGGAATTGTGGAGTAGTCTCTGTCATAGGAGGCTTCATTGTTAGACCTTTTATTTTTTTCACCTTATTAAAGTTGTCTTTCTTGTCTTTCAGCTGCCTACAATTTCGGACAACGGAGCGAATCGGAAGTTCCCCTGGGATTTTGACGAAGGCGTTAGCCAAAGAAAAATACGCTCTTTGAAAGGCAACAATTTCTCGTTACATTAGTTTACTACTTTATTTTTGCTCTTATATTCACTAATATTAGCGAAATTGCAAATACTACTGAAATTACAGATATTAGAATAAACGATTTCCAAGTAATCATAATTGGGAGACTATATGCAAATGTAAGTAGAGATAAGAAGAAAATAATACCAAATTCTCTTATTTGTTTAAGAAATAAATGGAATAGGTCACGCCTTACACGCACAGGGTCAATAGGTTCTACATGTAACCCATCCCTGGCATGGGCATCAAGAAATATGCGGGGAATATCTGGAGAAACTTTCAACAGCTTTTCAGCAGATGGATAGCGTGCTGAAATATTTTCCTTCTCCATTTCCTCTCTCTTTTTAATCATTTCTTCAGAAGCTTCATAACATTTTATTTTGCATTCTCTTAATCTGTAAATATCTCCATCACGAACGGGATATTCACATATTACTCTATCACCTTCTTCACAACCTAAAAGCTTAAAACTGTCTGAAGGTATTCTACATATATTCTTTTCCATATCTGGAATATCCGCTTTACATACGCGGAAAAACAGATAACGTCTTCCAAGTATATAAGAGATAAAATATCGTAAATGTTGAAACAAAGACAAACGTAATGGATAGATATCCATAGTAAATTTTTCTTTGTCGGCATCCGAGAACTCATATGGTATTCCAAGAGCATTTCTTAAACTCTGGTCGACTCTAATTTCATAATCTCCGAGAGTCTCATCAATTACAACCCGACAAGGCACCTTTAATTCTTTTAATCTTTTGTCAATCTTCCGCTTGCGAACAAGCACTGCGAATCTGCCCAGGTGCTTGCTTTTTTTGATTGAAGGGTTGACACATATTATATAGTCATCTTTAGCTCCTTTTCGGTCTTCAGTGCGCAGTATGAAAAACTTACTCATGGCATCTCATCCCTAAATTTGCACTTTCCAATACTTGTAAGAGAACTTTCTTGACATTAGTTTCAGCTTTTTAATCCTTTCCTCCCTTATTTTAGGATTCCTGATGTTCTCTAAAATAAAAGTATCTAAATCTTTATCCTTCTCAATAATATCTCTGACCAAAGTTAGCACTTCAACTTCATTCATTTGTGGAAAAATTCTATTTTTGGCATTTATTGCAGACAAAGCGATATGAGTGCCATTTATATATAGGCAGTTGTGCAGACTTAAATACGCAAATATCTCTCGTAAGACTGCATTGTTCTCTAAGACTAATTGAATATTAAATAGCTTTCCAAAGCAATAGTTCTTTTCTGTTTCATGCAAGTGGTCAAGTTGCGGCTTTGTCAAATAGGCAACAAAAGTTTTAACCACAGTCTTCGGAGAATATTGTAAAGTAGCAGGTATCGAGCCATAAGGGGAATAATGAGCGGAGTAAACAACATCAAAATCAAATAAATAAGCCTTTATAACGGGTATTACAACATGATCATTAAAATTTGAAAATTTCTCTTGTAATTGCATGAACGAGGCATTTGATCCATAAGCAAGAACAGGAAAACAATCCGGAAAATCAAGGCTTAAATCAATTTTCTTCAAATGCAAATATCTTCTGAGCTTTTGTCTCCCCTCATTTACTTGTATTATGCTATCCATTAGTGAATGGAGATTGAATTTTACGAGCTTGAATGCATTTCCATTTATGAAAACATACGAGTAGTTTGGAATATCAAAAGGATAGTTTTTCGCTCTCTCAATCATTTTCCTTATAATGTCCCTCAGTTCTTTTTGCATTTCTCATCGCCTATAATTTCACTCATTATTATCCGAACTTCATATTTTGTTTCATTACGCATGCCAAACTACCATCTCACTCCACAATGACATTCTCAGCCCCCTTACATTTAGAATCATCTCCTCCGCAGCCGTTTTAGTCCGAAACAAACACCTCTATTTTAATTCCTGAACACCACGCCACTCCCTCATACTCCTTGTGAGGGGCGTGATATTATATAAACTTATCGGCTGTTGCGAGCCCCTTTCTCTCCCTTTCCCGCTCCTTTCTTTCAAATGCCAAAATTGCCCTGCTCAACCTCACGAAATCCGCAGGTTGAAGCTCCTCAGGTCGCAAATTCGCAATTGAACGCAGCCATTCAGCCTGTGTTGAGCTGCTCTCGCATGCGTGCCGAAAAATGAGCTTGAACGCAGGGATGTTTTTCAATTTTTTCCGTCTGCTGTCAAATGCAGCGCTTACGACGCTTGCGAAGAGTGTTTTCTCCGCCGTTGTCTCCAATTCTTTGACGCTTCTCGGCTTCAGTCTCACGATAGCAGCGTCAACAGAAGGTTGCGGGAAGAATGCACGACGAGGCACGAACTCCAAAATCTCAACTTCTGCGAGTGTCTGCACAATAACAGAGAGACGCCCATACAATTTTTTAGTTTTGCCTCTTTCCCTCAATTTTTCACCCTTCTTTGCGACCATCTTCTCCGCAAATTCACGCTGATACATCATAACTGCGACATCAAAATCGTGAAAAAGGAGCAAACGAAGCGTGATTGGTGATGAGAGTGCGAATGGAATGTTCGCAACTACCTTGTTGAACGGCGGAATTTCAATATCTAAAATGTCTCCTTGCAGGATTTCAGCGTTCTTGCAACGCTCTCGCAAGACTTCACAAAGCCTGCTGTCTTTTTCAACCGCAATTACTTTTTTTGCTCTTCGCTCTAACTTCTCCGTGAGGTTTCCGACGCCCGCACCTATCTCAAGAACGACATCCTCACTGCAAACATCGGCATACTCAAGCATGCGAGCAGCAATACCATCGTCCAAAAGAAAATGCTGTCCCTCCTTTTTTAAGGGTCTTATTCCTCTTTCGGCGAAAATCTCTCGCACATCCTTCGCAGTGCTCATTTCCTATGCCATTTTCCTCTGTCGTTTCTAACTCATTTTTCCACTAACTCATTTTTCCAACATTACCCACTTTCCCTCGCCCTCCCAAACTTTCACAGATTTCAATTTCACGCCGATTTCCTCCACTTTCCCCTCTAATTCCTCCCAAATGAACTCCGCTATGTTCTCACTTGTCGGATAAGAAATGACATCATTCAAATATTTGTGGTCAAGATGCTCAAGAACTTCATCTAAGAGTGCCTTCACTTCGCTGAAGTCAACGATGCATTCCGTTTCTTTGTCTTTCTCGCCTTCAACGACAATCTCAACTTTGTATGTGTGTCCGTGCAGTTGCTTGCATTTTCCCGTATGCTTTGGAAGCTTGTGTGCTGCACTGAAGTGAGAGCAGACGCCCAACTTCATAGTTTTAAATAAAGTGTTTCATCTGGGATTTATGTCACCCTTGCTCTTTATTGAGAGGATTATATTGTTCTCGCTATCATGAGGGATTGAGGAGGATT
>JAOQIN010000052.1 GCA_026134085.1 Candidatus Methanoxibalbensis ujae | reverse complement strand
AGAAACAGGGGCCGGCCCTCTGAGCCTGTTGAGAGGAGACCTATACTCCATGTTCCCGCAGAGGCGGTGATCACGGGGCAAGTCTCCTCTGAGAAGCAGGAACCCATCTGAATGCCCCTCACTGAAGTGAGAGGAGGAGGTCACTGTATGAATTGCTAATAGTGGAGCGGGAATTTTCCCGTGTATGCGTCCGTGTGTGCGTGAACACGGCCAGAGGGGATGTGAGAGCAGTGAACCTCCCGAAGTGGCAGATGTGTCTGAATGTGTATGTGTAAAGCTATGTGCAAAGCCCCGGCGCGGAAGCCACCGTGACGGTTGTGGTTCACATGATGCATGCAGAAATCATATGACGATGCCCGCGCCTATGTTTTTTCCTTCGCGCAGCAGTGCGAACCTTCCGAGCGGAGGAATTTCTGAAAATCTCTCAACGACCACTGGCTCCGTCTCAAATACGATGACCGCAGCATCTCCTGCTTTCACTTCTGATGGAAATCGCTCGAGCACCTCACCGCTCTCCGAGTCTATACGCGTGCTTATCTCACTAACCTCCGCATCAACGAGTGCTGTGCACACCTTGAGATTCAAACGCTCTCCAGTCTTCAAATGCTCGAGCAGGACAGCCTCCCCTGTGAATCTGCGGACTGTCACTGGCTTGTCATGAGCATGACCGCATACATCTCCCCGTCTCACTGCGCTCACTGCGCTATCTGCGCTATCTGCGCTATCTGCGCTATCTGCGCTATCTGACGCTTCAAGAACAATCCCAACAGAATCTCCTTTTTCAGCAGTGCTGACATCGCGTTCAGCTGTTTTTATGCTGGCTATGCGTGCGTGTGTGTGCGATGGCTCAAATACCACCTCATCTCCCACATTCATCACGCCGCTCGCCACCCTGCCGACAACAACACGACACGATGCGATTTCATAGACATCCTGAACGACAAATCTTAACTTCTTCTCGGATTTTCTCCTCAATTCAACACTGTCCAACGCCTCAATAAGCGTCATACCATTATACCAGTCCATGTTCTCACTCCTTTTATATATGTTTTCACCATTTATCGCAGATGCAGGAATGAAAATCACATCATCATTGATGCCTATGGAGCGCATAACATCCTTAACTGCCGAACATACATTCTCAAATACATCTCTGCTATATGAAACTGCATCCATTTTGTTTATAACAACTGCGATAACAGGAACACCGAGAAGATTGAGCAGGAAAAGATGTCTTTTTGTCTGTTCTCTCACGCCTTCATCTGCTGACACAACGAGGACGGCGAAATCTGCGTGAGAAGCGCCTGTAAGCATGTTTCTTATGAATTCCCTGTGTCCCGGGACATCCGTGAGCGTGTAAAGTCGCTTTCCCTTGAACATAAGTGCGGTCGTGTCAATTGTCCTCTCCTCCCGCATCTCATCCTCAAGCGCATCAAGAAAATATGCGAACTCAAAACGCCTCTTGAACTCCTCAACCAATCCCTGAACTTCAGTTATACGCTCGTCGTGAATGCTATCACTGTCATAAAGCAATCTTCCTATTAGCGTTGACTTTCCATGATCAACATGCCCCACAAACACTATTTTCGCTTCTTCTTCCTCCATTTTTCTCCTCTCCCCCTCACATATAGCCAAGCGCACGCAGCTTCATCATCATGAAAGCCTTCTCCTTGTCCTGCGCCCTTCCAGCCCTCTCAGCTGTTTTTGTGCGCTTGAGTTCCTCAATGATCTCATCAATTGTCGCTGCGTTTGATTCAATCGGCGATGTGCATGGCTCGCATCCCAGGCTGCGATAGCGTTTTCCATTGCGGGCGAAGTAGAGAGGGTTCACAGGAATCTGCTCATTTTTTATGAATTCCCACACATCAAGCTCCCTCCAGTGCAATATGGGATGCACTCTTGTGTGCGTGCCCTCTCCCGTCGCACGCTGAAAGTAATCCCATACCTCAAGCGGTTGGTCACGGTAGTCCCAGCGGAAATTCCTGTCACGAGGACTGTAAACACGCTCCTTCGCCCGCACGCCATGCTCATCCCTTCTTATCGCGAGAATGAGCGCATCAAAATCATGTTCCGAAATGCATTTGAGCAATGCTTGCGTTTTTAAAGCAGTGCAACAGGCCAGTTTCCCCTTCTCAGGTCCAATCCCGGAGTTCAATGCATCCTCATTGCGTGCAATTATCATGTTCAGATTCCACTCCCTCGCCAATCTGTCTCTGAATTCATACATCTCCCTGAATTTACGACCGGTGTCTATGTGAATCACCGGAAAAGGAACTTCTCCGAAAAAAGCCTTGCGACATAGATGCAGAACTGTCGTGCTGTCCTTTCCTGTTGACCAGAGAACCGCAGGTCTATCAAACTCCGCATACGCCTCCCTCAATATGTAAATGCTCCTGTTCTCAAGTGATCTCAACCTGCTGCTCATGTTTCCACCTCACATTCGCCCATGATGATGTCCTCGGTGAATGATTTTTCTTTCATTCATTTTTCTTTCATTCAATTGACATTTTATAATCAATACAGACACAATCAATGCAGATAACTTTCAGTATGATCAATGCACCGAGCAATATTGTTGCAAAACCAACGAAATTTTTCAAATGTTCTGCGGATATTTTGCGCACGGTCACCACAGATAAAGGGGCCGCAGCAGCCGAGCCGAGTGATGTTGATACTGCGAGCATCCAGAATATATCTCCTTTTGCGATGAGATATGCGACGAATGCGACAGCGCACACGATAGCCTCCGCAACTGTTGTGGCTGCGACTGCGTTTCTCGCCGAGCTCCCGCTGAGAATCTGCCCGCTCGTGACGAGAGGTCCGTAACCTCCTCCGCTTGCGCCTTTGTTGAAGGAGCTTATCAATCCTATCAGAACGAGCTTTCTCCATGAGAATTTGTGCTTCCTGCTTCTCAACATGAAAATTCCAACTGCCATTATCATGACACCTATGTAGGTTTCAAGAAGAGCCTGCGGAATATTGAGCGTGAAGAAAACAGCAATCAGGGCGCCTGCAACACCGCACACAGCGAGAACATATACAATTTTTGAGTCGTGCGATCTCGGCACGTATCCCAGATAGCGCAGTCTTTTGCATATCTCGCTGTCCCTTCTGAAATCAAGATATATGTTTCTGAATTTGTGATGCAGGACGCCGCCTAAGAATCCTCCTGCCAGCTGCGCAAGGAGGACAGCGGGAACAACTTGCAGTGGCTGAAAGCCGAGAATGAGCAGAAGAGGCGTGAGTGTTGTGCCATAGCCCATTCCGAGCGTTGCATCCATGTACTCACAGATGAACGCGAGCATCGCCACCACAACAAAAAGCAGCGCAGTGTCCGCAGATTGCATCATTATCTCTCATTCCAGATAGCCCAATGCCCTCAAACGCCTCTTTACTTCTTCCTCCTCCTCCTCGCTCAGCGATACCTCCTCTCCCGCTCCTCCGACATCCGCCGACTCCTCAGATACCGCCTTTAGCACTTCTTCAAGCACAAACGCCACATACTCATCAACAGAGTTGAATTCAGTCACACGAACTCGCTCCTCTATTCGCTCGTATATCTCGGCAGGCAGAAAAACGGCTTTCTTACCACGCACATCTTCACTCATCATACCCCTCCTCCCAATGCTCATAAATGCTCACACATGCCACCACATCATCACCAAATCATGCACTCAGCGCGGCGGCGAAGCGGTGAGGTGAGAAAGGAGAAATCAGAGATATCCCAGTCTGCGCAGTCGCTCTCTGACAGCACGCACCTCTTCAGCGGTAAGTTTGTCATCCTCGCTCAACTTCCCACCTGAAACGATCGTCCGCATGACAAACACAATGAACTCCGTGACACTTGAGAATCCGGTGCCTTCTATGTGCTCTTTCAGATTCTCATACAGCTCCCTCGGTATTTTTATCGTCACCCTGTCTCTGCTCGCCGCCGCGCCCCGCTCTGACATTGCACTCATATCATACTCCGATTGTAGCCTTATAAACTCCGGTCAGAAGCTGAAAATCGCTGCATTTCAGCGCAGAGCAAAATGAAATGAAGTCACTGAATCTGGAAACACTTGTTACCACGCAGAGAAAAAAAATGGAAGCCGAAGTGCCTCATTCAAACTCCTGAGCTGAAATTTATTCAGATTATCCTCTGTCGGTCCTTTGTCGGCTGACTGACTGGCGGAACAAAGCGGACTGACTGGCGGAACAAAGCGGAGGCAGAACAAAGCTGAAACAGGAATGAAAGGAAAAAAATATAAAGGAATATAGATTAGTATTATTCGGCGATATAGGTGATGAGGTTATGTATAGTGTTGATGAATTCTTACGGATAGACGAATTAGAGGTCGTTGGTAAGACTGTTTTACTCAGAGTTGACATAAATTCACGAGTTGACGGTGGAAAGTTGCACATGACGGAGAAGATAGCGAGGCATGCTGAGACAATTGTTCATCTTTCGGAGAGAGGGGCGAAGACAGTGGTGATATCGCATCAGGGAAGACCGGGAGACGATCGTTTTATAACGATGGAGCAGCATGCGGAGTTGCTGCGGAGGTTTGTGAATGTGACTTATGTGGATGACATAATTGGTCCTGCTGCGAGGGATGCGATATCGGGCATGTGGGACGGGGAGGTGTTGCTTCTTGAAAATGTGCGCATTCTCTCCGAAGAGACGCTGGCTCGTTCGCCTGATGAGCATGCATCTTCTATTTTCGTGAGAAAGCTCTCGCCGCTGTGCGACATATACATAAATGATGCATTTGAGACAGCGCACCGCGCACATGCATCGCTCGTCGGATTTCCCATGGTGATGCCATCTGGAATCGGGCTCGTCACGGAGGAGGAGCTTGGATCACTGACGAAGTTTGTTGAGATGGAAATGAGGGGCAGATGCGTTTACATGCTCGGCGGCGGAAAGTTGGGGGATGTTCTGCCTTTTATAAAAAATCAGATAAGCAGTAAATCAAGCATCATACTCACCGCCGGGAGGGTGGCTAACGCGTTCCTGAGCGCTGAGAAAGGGGTTGAAAGCGATGTTGAAGATGAATATGTGAGATTGGCTGGTGATATACTTCGCATGAAGAACGCCGAAAAAATAAAATTGCCTGATGATGTTGCGCTGAATGTTGATGGAGAGCGTGTTGAAGTGCCGGTGGATGAGCTGAGCAAGTTCGGCAATGCAGTGCGCATCTATGATATCGGCGGACGAACATGCGATGAATACATCTCAATATTGAGATCAGCAGATGCCATCCTCATAAAGGGTCCTGCCGGAGTTTATGAGAACGAGATGTTCGCAGAGGGAACAAAAAAAATATTTGGCGCAGTTGCGAATATGAACACATTCTCACTCATAGGCGGTGGAGACACAACAACCGCATTGAACGCTGTGGGCATAGAAAAGAGCGCGTTCTCATATGTAAGCCTCGCGGGAGGTGCTTTGCTCAAATTCCTCTCAGGCGAGCGACTGCCCGCATTGGATGTCCTCATTCTCTCAAAAAAGAAATGGCAGAATAAATTGTGAAATCTTCTTCTTTCTTTCATTTCTTCTTCTTTCATTTTTCTCGGTCTTCTCGGGGATATGGGCTGTATGTTTTTCTGAAGAGGATGACGGCAAGCGCCTGAGAGCAGGAGTGCCGGTTTCATTGTGTTATTCCGCCATTGCTGTCATTAATGAATTGATTATAGTAGATGAGGTGATTACAGTAGATGAGGTGAGTGAGGTGGAGGAGAAGGATGATGCGGTGCGTTGGTTACTGCGTGCAACATGGAGGGAGGACGGCAATCTTGAGCCGTTGTATGACTTGGAGGACCGCGGTGATTCGTTTGTCCTGACATTTGACCTGCCGAATGTGCGCAAGGAAGATGTTGAGCTGAAGATGACTGATGACACCGTGGAGATATCGGCGAAGATGCGGGAAGCGGTTTTGTGGGAGCGATGGGGATGTGTTCAGCGTCGTATAGCTTTTGAATCGTTCGTAAAGGTCGTGAAACTGCCGGAGCCTGTTGATCCTGATAGGGCACGGGCAACACTGAAGGATGGAATCCTGCAGATATTCCTGCCTAAAAGGAAGAGAAAGATGAGAGTGCGGGTTGAATGATGCCGGACCGCCGCCGGATACCAATCGCTTTCAAATAAAAAGCAAAGAGCGAGAAGACGAGGAGGAAAGGAGTGAGGAAAGGAGTGAGGAGGGGTACAAATGCGCAGTGATGTGATAAAGAAGGAGCTGGAGCGAGCGCCTGCGCGAGGTCTGCTGCGTGCGTTGGGGTTGCGTGATGAGGATTTTGAAAAGCCCTTTGTGCTTATTGCTGATTCGTGGAGCGAGCTTGTGCCCGGGCACATACATCTGAGAAGGCTTTCCGATGAAGTTGCGAGGGGCGTGAGGGATGCTGGAGGCGTTCCGATGCGCTTTGGCGTGCCTGCGATATGCGATGGGATCGTCATGGCGACTGAGGGTATGAAATACTCGCTTCCCTCAAGAGATCTGATTGCGGACTGCATTGAGATGATGGTGTGCTCCTATGCAGCAGATGCGTGGGTTGGCATCACAAACTGCGATAAGATAACGCCCGGAATGCTCATAGCCGCAGGTCGTGTGAATGTGCCATGTGTGATCATGACAGGCGGCCCCATGCTCGCAGGGCGCAGCACTGAAAACCGCACAGACAGCACGTCGAATCGCATAGACCTCATTCACATATTTGAGGCGCTCGGTGCATTCAGAAAGCATATGATATCCGAGGAGGACCTTGCCGACATAGAGCGAAACGCATGTCCGGGAGAAGGTGCATGTGCTGGCATGTTCACTGCGAACACGATGGCTTGCATCACTGAGGCCATGGGGCTCTCCATGCCTTTCTGCGCAACAACACCAGCTCCACATGAGGAAAGGCTTGAAATAGCATATGAAACAGGAGTCAGAGCGGTTGAACTCGCGCTCCACGACATAAAACCCCGTGATATAGTCACTGAAGATACCTTTGAGAATGCGGTCAGGGTTTTGATGGCGATAGGTGGCTCAACAAATGCAGTGCTCCATCTCAAAGCGATCGCTGATGCGTTCGGAATACATCTTCCGCTCACAAAGTTCAATGATTTATCTGAGGACACTCCGCAGATACTTGATGTGCGGCCGGGAGGTGTGCACTTTCTTGAGGATATACACAGTGCTGGCGGAATGCCTGCGGTGCTCAGGCGGCTTTCAGATGCTGGAAAGTTGAAAAACACATACACAGTTTCAGGTCGTCACATCGCTGATATAGCAGCCACAGCTGATATAAAGGATGAAGAAATTGTGAGAAGCCTTGACAGACCATTCCATAAAAAAGGAGCTATCGCAATCCTGTATGGAAATCTCGCACCTGAGGGCGCTGTCGTCAAGCAGACGGCAGTCTCAGAGAGAATGCTGAGATTCACCGGAAATGCCAGGGTTTTCAACTCAGAGGAGGAGGCGAACGCCGCGATATCTGATGACAGGATATCTGAGGGCGATGTTGTTGTCATCCGATACGAGGGTCCCAAAGGGGGTCCAGGAATGAGAGAAATGCTCGGACCAACAAGTCTGATTGCCGGAATGGGTCTCTCCGAAAGTGTTGCGCTCATCACGGATGGGAGGTTCAGCGGTGGCACACGAGGTCCCTGCATAGGGCATGTCGCTCCAGAAGCGTATGATTTTGGACCTATAGCAGCACTTGAGGATGGAGATATCATTGAGATAGATATTCCCAAACGAAAGTTGCATGTGAAAATCAGCGATGAGGAGCTGAAAGCGAGGATTGAGCGCTTGAAAAAAGAAGGACGGAGGATAGAAAAGCCCGCCATAGGGTTCTTGCGGAAATACAGGAAAATGCTCACATTGCAACAGAATGATGAGAGCTTGCATGGCTGAGAATTGAGTGAGGGCGCTTGCCGGACATATTCGGGATGCTGTTATTGTTGCCTCTGTCGTCATTTTGCATCAGTTGTTGTTCTGTGTCAGTTGTTGCTCTGCGTCAGTTGTAGCTCTGCGTCAGTTGTCATTTTGCGTCAAAACAGTTTCCGCAAATTCAACACCTTCCCGGATTCAAAATCCTGTGCAACGCATCTTCCTCACTCAGCAACGAAGCTTTTCATCGATGTCTGAGCGTCCCTGCCTGAGTGTTCACTCCAGCCGCCGGCTGAGGAAGGAGCTGCGACCGATGTCACTGCGCGGCGATGTAGCCACGCTTTCATCTGTTCTGCCTCTTTGACTGCCTCTCTGAAAAAAGGGAGCGCCGGCATCTCCGCGAGCAGTTCATTGCGACTCCGTGAGGGATGACCTCAACTCCTGCGGCCTCAAGTCCCACTCTGACAGAAGCCTGTGAGTGGAGAACATGGGACATCTATGTCGTGAAGCTCACAGTCCACAGTCATCAGCAGCAAAGGCAGCATCCATCAAAATCTCAATATATCCTCAATCCTCTCCCACACCGCTTTTATTGCGACTGACGCCCTGCTTTCGCTGCGAAACGAAACAACAGGCTCACATGCTGAGACCGCTTCAAAAACTGTTTCATCGTAAGGGATGCATCCGAGCATTTTCACACCCTCTTCTGCGCAGAAGCGCTCAATCTCAGCCGTGAGCTCTGCGTTCAAATCGCTCTTGTTCACGCATACCACAGCATTCACGCCGAAGTGCCTCGCAACCGCAAGCACACGCTTCAGGTCATGCACTCCGGTCTTCGTCGGCTCAGCAACGAGAACAGCAAGGTCAACGCCAGTTAGCGACGCGATCACAGGGCATCCAACGCCAGGAGGCCCATCTATCAAAACAATCTCGCTTTTCTCCGCAAGGGCAATCTCAGACGCCCTCCGCCTCACCTCCGAGACGAGCTTTCCAGAGGCTTCTTCGCCTGCTTTCAGTGAGGCATGCACCATTTTCACCTTTGCTCCTCCACCACATCTCACATCCGAAACAAATATTTCGCCTGAATCTTTTTCCGCAACGCTCAACGCATCCGCAGGACATACAAAAGCGCAAACGCCACAACCCTCGCAGAAAATCTCCTGAATCTTGTATTCACTCTCCTTGCTCTCCTCCGGCTCATCCGGCTCATGCACCACCCCTTTTCCTCCCTCGCATCCCTTGCTCATGCCTCTGAGACTGCCTCTGCGACTTATCGCTCCGAACCTGCATACTTCCTCGCAAGCACCGCAATTCACACACTTCTCAGCATCAAGAACCGCAACCTTTGAGCCTTTAAAAACATTTCGCTCATTCAACCTCACGGGTTTGAGCAAAATATGCATGTTTGATGCCTCTACATCGCAGTCAGCAACAACTATTCTGTGCCTTTCTGACGCTAAAACTGCAAATGATGCCGCAATTATTGTTTTTCCTGTTCCTCCTTTACCGCTCAACACAGCTATTTGTTTCATTTTGAGCGAAGGTGGAAAGAGGAAGGGGAAATGAGGGGAAAGAAGTGAGAGCGTTGTTAAGAGTTGCGCAATCTCTCGCAAATTTTCTCAAACATTTCGTTGAATTTCGGCTGCCACTCTCTCATTTCAAGCACAAATGGGATTCCATTCGCATAAAGCTCCGCAATTCTCCTCTCGTGAGGTATTTCAAGCAGAATTTCAATATCTTCCCGCTCGCAGTATTCGTGAATTTGTGATTTTTCAGTGCTTACGACACCCGAACGGTTCAAAACTACGCCGAAAGGAATTTTCAAATCACGCAAAACATCCACCATCAGCTTCAAGTCGTGGCGTCCGAACGGTGTCGGCTCTGAGACGAGAATGCAGTAGTCGCTTCCAAAAACGGAATGAACAACCGGGCAGGAAGTCCCTGGAGGAGCGTCAATCACCACAATGGACGGGGATTTCAACGCATCCTTCACCGCTCTCACGACAGGCACAGGTGAGGGCTCTCCCAACCGAAGCTCGCCGAAAACAATCTCAATATTTGCGACGCTCACGCCTTCCGCCACTGGCACTGTTGCTCTACCCCGTTTCACGATGCCGACCTCACGATTCCGCTCTGAAATCGCATTCCTCGGGCAGACAAGCATGCAACCACCGCAACCATGGCAGAGCTCGTTGAAAATCAGCACTTTCCCCCGCATATTTTCAGAGGGTCGCACCACAAACATGGCATTGAACGCACAGAACTTTGAGCATTCACCGCAGAAATCGCATTCTGACTCGTCAACTGCTGGAACCTTCACAAAAACTTTCAGCTCCTTCTCCACAGAAGGCTTCAGAAAAATGTGTGCATTCGGCTCTTCAACATCGCAGTCCAGAAAAAGAACGGGTTTTCCTGCGAGTGCGAGTGAGATTGCGAGGTTCACCGCAACGGTCGTCTTGCCAGTGCCTCCCTTTCCGCTTGCAACCGATAGAATCATTCTCCTCACTGATTCATTCTTCCCACTAATGCCGCCCGGTGCACCACGCAGGAGGCATCAGCAGGCTTCACTCGCAAAGCCGCCCACTCTCCACCACACGCAGCACTACCACCACATTCCTCCGCCGCTTCTCCATCTGGAGTGCCATTCAGCAGCAGCGTGCCGGGCGTCTCTGCAAGCGTCCTCGTATGATGCTTCACGGAGCCTGCCAGCGGTGAAATCCCGCAGTGCATCTCTCACCGTCCCTGAGGCGCCGACGAAGACTTTAATGCCGAGCTCGGAGAGCATCTGAATCGCACGAGGACCGAGATTTGAGCATATAACCGCAGAAACGCCTTCAGCAGCAAGAATTTCAGGTGCGTGGCGAGAGCCTCCGAAATGCTCCCCCGTGTTGGGCACAATCTTAAACCTGTTGGAGGCGAGGTCCACCACTGTAAATGTCGGCGCTCTGCCGAAATGCTCACACACCACATCGTCTAAACCTCCTTTGTATGTAGGAATCGCAACCTTGATCCCGTCTCTCATTTCTATCACATCCCCTCCTGCTCACTCCTCAAATCACGCTCACTCTCCGCCTCTCGCTGCTTTCGGAAATCTCGCTGCTTTCGGAAGTTCTCAAGTGCGGCATTCAGCGTGCTCACCGCAAGAACGGGGCAGTGCAGGTTTTCAGGCGGGAGTCCGCCCAATACACTCAAAATGTCCTCCGCCTTTATTCTCGCGGCCTCTTCAAGCGTTTTACCCTTCAGCATCTCTGTCAGGACACTTCCACATGCAATTGTCGCACCGCATCCATCCGTCATGAACTTGCAGTCCTCAATTACACCGTCAATCACACGCATGTATATCTCCATCGTGTCTCCGCACGAGCCTGTAACCCTACCAAAGCAGTCAGCATTCTCAATCCTGCCAACATTTTTCGGATTGTATGCCTCCTCAAGTGCTTTATCAGTGTAGTCTTCCTTCTCCCTTCTCCTTATTTCCTCCTCAATTCGCACTATTTCATCAAACTCGTCCTTCACTCACACACCACCTCGCTGCGTGGGCGCTTTCAGCTCGCTCAGCACCCCTCTCCTGAACTGCTCAACTGCCTCTCGCACAGTCGCCTCCGGTGGCGAAGCGAAGACCTTTACACCTGCGGCGAGCAGCGCCTGAAGTGCATTAGGACCTATATTTGAGGATATGAGTGCATCCGCTCCCAACTCTGCAACAAATTGCGCTGATTTTATGCCAACACCGCCCATACCTTCCGCATATTCGTTCCTAAATGATTCATATTCCATTGTTTCTACATCAACAACGACAAAATATCTGCATCTGCCGAACCTTGAATCAATTTTTGCATCTAAATTTCCATCCGTTGCACTGACACATACCTTCATTTCGTTGCCACACCTCCTACATCCAATTTACATTACACAACGAGAAACGGTGAAAAAAGAAAAAAGGGAGGAAGAGGCACTCACTCCCTTTTCAGCTCTGAAAGGCGCTGTTTTATTTGATGCAGCTGCTCTTCAAGGAATTTTGCCTCCTCCTCAAGC
>JAOQIN010000051.1 GCA_026134085.1 Candidatus Methanoxibalbensis ujae | reverse complement strand
GCAATGTATACCACGATGAAGGGGCTCACATCGCTTGATATCCATGATATATGCGGATATGACTGGCAAGCTGAATTATAGATGCAAATTGCGATTTTATTTTGGCAGAGGGGGATTTTTTATATAATAAAGAAACCAGAAGAGGGCGGAAATAGCTCCTTTAATTGTCCATAAGTTGATAAAAGCCAAAATAGAAGAGAAGAAAGTTGATTTGGCACTGAAAGACTTGAAAAGATATTTAGTGCAAACGTTGCTACATGTTATGATGTTTTGGTGCTCATTATTAGTTACCCATTACCGCATATCTTCTGATAAAAAGGAAAGAGGGAGGGGTTCTATCACAATTATTGCATGAAAAATCAACAAACCAAGCAAAATAAAATATATGCAATTTTATTATTCATTTCTCACTCTCCCGGAATTTTCTCCTTTCCCCCTCCATCCATAATCAGGTGTAAAGGAGTGATGGGGGCAACATCGCCCATTCCGTTTGTCTTGCTTCACCTTTTTGTGTAGATGCCTGTGTAGATGCCAATATCTTGCATCATCAACAATTTCCCCATTCACGCGGAGCACAACAAAAAGTTTGTTCTCATCCGGAAAAGACAAAGAAGATAAGCTTATTAGGTCAATATCCACGAATTCTATTGTAATCATGAAAAAGAGATGTGTTAACCGATGAAAATCATGGATTACAGAACGAGAACTGCTATCATCGTCATCAAGCCTCTCAATAACCTCATTGAACTTCCTGTCATGCTCATCAAGTCTCGCAAGAATTTCATTGAATTTTCTGTTCGGCGAAGCGGGCTTCATGCCTGTCCAATCTAAAATTTGATCGGCTATGTTCATTCAGCACAGCGAGCAAACTTCCTTGAGCCTCAAGACGCTCAAGAATTTCCTCCGAGAAGTCACTGATAGGCGCCCCGTCCCTTCCTCAAGCAGCTCCCTCTTCAAATCAGATGCCTTTTATTATTCATATTTGCATTTTAAGTTGCATTTTAAGCGTGCCTTGTCATGCCATAGAGGAGGAAAAAATGTGATAATACAGAGGGAGAGGACAGTTAAGGCGTCGTATTAAGGCGTCGTATTAAGTCGCCGTGACAAGCGGCGTATGCTCAGCTCAATTTTCCGTGCGGTTATGTTGGGAATGCATGAGAATTTCCATGCGAAAGGAGCAAAAGTAGGCTCGCCGATCCCCGTGAAAAGATTAAAGAGCTCCATAATCTGATAAGCACGGACAACCGAATTGAAAATCCATCTCAACGGCTGATCTGCTGCTGTGTCGCCGGGGAGCATGTTTGGATCACAGCTGAACTCAAGCTCGTCAAATGCATATCCGTCAGGCAGTATGACGGTTACAATTCCCCATGTGATGAAAGGAGCGCCTATCTCGGATGCTGCGAATGCTGCAATATGTTGCGTTTTCATGTCATCGCCGCCGAGAACAACATCAACTCCCCTGAACGCTCGCTTGAATTCAGAAATGGAAGATGGCACTTCAGAAGCAAAAACGCGTGGCGGTCTTAATTTATGCCATTTTTGTTGATTTGCGAGCTGATTTGAGAAAACCCTGATCTCACGCAATCTCAATCCCCTGAGGAGCTCAACAGATATGTCTGCATCATGTCCCGCTATGACTGCGACATTCACACTCTCAATATCAGTGGTGCACAAGGATTTCTCACCTCATTGTTTCATTACTTTAATAGAGATAGAGAAGAAGCAAAACAACAATAAGCGGGGGTAGCCAAGAGGACAAAGGCGCAGGACTTAAGATCCTGTTCCGAAGGGATTCGCGGGTTCGAATCCCGCCCCCCGCATCGTGCACTGCAGCGTGATGCTGCGTGGTTGCTGATGCTGTTGCTTAATAAGCAGAATGTTTTCAAACAGCATGAGCTTAAAGTGCCGTGCTACGACTTGCAGTTGAATAAAAAAATTGAATGATAAATGAATAAATAAAATAATAGAAAGAAAAAAAAGAAAGAACGAAAAGAGCAAGCTCGTTATTTATTTCTCGCAACATACACGACCACTGCCGCCGCTACCGCTATCACAGCAAATATCACTTCAAAGCCGGGCGTTGGCGAAGGCGTTGGAGATGGAGATGGAGTCGGTGTCGGAGTTGGTGTCGGAGTCGGAGTCGGCGTTGGAGATGGAGTCGGAGATGGAGATGGAGTCGGCGTCGGGGTTGGAGTTGGAGATGGCGTCAGAGTTGGAGTTGGAGATGGTGTCGGTGTAATCGGTGGAAGAGCAATAACTGTGAGATTTGCGCTTTGATTATCAAGGGTTATCGTGAAATTTCCCGTCTCGTTTGCGGTGAAGACACACTCAATCACTTCCGTCTCATTTGCTTCCAGGCTCACATTCTTCGTGCATACAATCTCACCGTCCATGCTGAAATTCAATGTCTCATTCACCGACACATTTGTCGGATTATGAACAGTTACATTTATCGTAACATTTTCACCGATTTCTGCTATTTCTGGTGAGATTGTGAGGTTCGTGATTTCAATGCTTGCATCCTGTGTGACTGCAAAACAGCCTATTGCTGAGAGTATCAGTGCACATATGACTGCGGCAGTCGTCCTGACATATCCATTTCTCCGCGTCATTTGATTTCCTATTTTCCACCTCTCTATATAAAGGAAGTAGATAACCCTCCCTGTGTATCTCCCTCTCATTCTCCCTCTCATCCCTCTTGAGTCCCACAAGCAACGAGGAGATAAAATACAAGAAGAAATGATAAAGTGATAAAATGGCGAAATAAATGACAAAAGCAAGCGAACACTAAAACAAACAATCAAACAATCAAACAAACAATCAATCAAACAAAAAATGAAAAAAAGAAAAAAAGAGAGAGAAGCGATGTCCTCTTTTTATGCCGTTGTCTATGGTATAATTGTGTCGCGCTCGCCAGCAGGCGTGAACTCTCTGAGAGCGCCTCTTCCGAACTCCTTGGTGACGTAGCCCCAGTCGAAAGGCAGGTCCCTGTCTGCGAATGCTACTTTTATGAGCGGTGAGAGCACCCAAGCGTCCTTGTGAGCTGCGTGTGCGCCCTGCACGAGACCGCAGTAAGCGCTCTGGTGACCGACATTCATCGCATATATCGGGTAGTTCACGCCTCTCATCTCGAAAGGCAGACCCTCGTCGCCCCTGTATGAGTATGAGTTCGGGTTGTTCGCCTGGTCTTGCAGGTCGTATCCGTAGAATCCTAGCCTTCCGACACGCTCATAGTGCAGCAGCATTGAGAGCGCCCAGCCGTTTATCGCAGCCTGCGCTGAAGCAGTCGCACTTGCTACCGCAGTTGAAGCGCCCGCAGCCACGCAACATGCACGCACAGAACCACCGAAGTGGCTCTCTGCGGTTGTCGGGTATGCCTCATACTGCGTCAGGCAGTAGTCACTCTCCGCCCTTATGAGGCGCTCAATCGTGTCCATGTTCACAGGCGCCTTTCCACGCTCTCCATACATGTCAATGGCGATCTCATCACCCTTGTAGCAGAAGTCCTCAAGGATGTTGTCCGTGTATGTTGCACTCGCATACTGCGTGAATCCCACACCACCGCTCATGTAAGAGCCGAACCATATCTGATCATACATGAGAGCGGCGACAGCAATCGCCTCAAGCTCCGCACGGGCAAGGTCATTCGGGAACAGCGCCATTGAGCGCGTGCAGTCAGCAGTTATGCCGAGTGGAATTCCACCAGGCTCATTGTGAGACCTCGCCCTCCTGACGGGCATGTAGTTCGCCAGCTGAACAACTGCTGCGTGCTTCGCATAGAAAGCGAACTCTCCAGTTGCGGATTCACCAGCGCACATCTTGTAGGCGTTTATCATTGTCATTCCAACCTGCATGCCGACCCATCTGAACATTGTCCCGCCGTCGCATATGTGTCCGACAATTGTGGGCATTCTCAGGACCTGCCATGTCGTCTTTCCAATCGCTCCTTTTATCTGCTCTGCCTGCTCAAGCGGCTTGTCCCAGCCTGCTGCGAACTCCTTGTTTATGTCTATGAGGAACCTCCTGTCAAGCGCATCAGCAAGGTCATCATCACCTGTGAACAACTTCGCATAGGAGTCCCAGACAAGTGCTGGCTTCGTCTCAACCATGTGCTCCTGAACCACAGCAGCGCCAGGAAGCGCGTGGTTCAGCACTTCCATGTAGTGGTTTATCGTGTCAGGTGTGACCTCCTTTCCGAGTCTCGTCTCAAGCAGCCTGTGAGCATCATCCAGTCCAAGCAGGATCGTTCTGCGCATGTCGTCCCAGCACTGCTGCATCGCTGCGTTGTTCACGAAGTGCAGGTCATCATGATGCACAAATATGTCAGTGTGATTGAGCATATATGACATCAGCAATCTCTGACCCTGAGGCATTCCAACATCAGGATTGTATGCGGGTGTCTTATTCACTCTTCTGTCCACAATCTTCTGCGCATCCTCAACGAACTCCTTCTTCCTCACAGACTGCTTCCAGCCACCATACACAAAGAACTTCGTCTTCGTGTCCTCAGGCTTCTCCGCAAACTTCTCGGACATCGCCCTCATAAAGCTGTGGGAAATATCCCTATATGGCATTCTATCCACCTCCTCCTTTTTTCCTCTTTTACCTTATGACCTATTACTCACATCCTCACCATACCATTCACATTCTTCTCGCTTTTGAAAATCTTTCCATTTTTGAGATGCTTACTTACTTCACCTACTCAACACCACCGCGAGGCACGTACAGCTTCAGCCCGGGAACGCCTATGTCTTTGTTGCCCGGTATCTCCTCTCTCTTCCTCCATGGCTGGAATCCGCCGAGTGTCCTGTTCCAGTGCACCTCTGATATCACATCATTTGCCTCTGGGTCGTCAGCCTCTATCCAAACACCACCCTGCGCATTTCTGTACATCGTTGTTCTCTTTCGGAGCTCGTCCTCAGGAAGCGGCTTGCCCATTGATATGGGCTTGTCCAGAGGACCTCCAACAGCGTCCTTCACATATATGACCTCGCCCGTTGACTCATCATACATGTATCTGCGAAGTGCGTCAAACATCATGCCGTGCTCATCAAGCCTCACAGAGTGTCCGTGAACTGTTCTGCCTCTTATTCCAGTGCGTGCGGCATCCGTCAGCTCCGAGTCAATCAACTCCTTCGCAATCTTCTCCAGATCACGCTCCCTGCACTCAATGATCGTTCTGCCTGAAAGCACACCGACATCTATGCCTCTCCACCTGTTGTAATACACCCATGGTCTCTGCCTAGGCGTGATAGGCGCAAAGAACATTGAGTCTGTGAACTGCAGGAACCTGATGCGGTCTCCCGCCTTCGCACCCTCCGTCGGCGGAACAAGCTCACGAACGACGCACTCTGGCTCTTCCATCTCCTCCAATGGCGGGTGAATGCTCTTGTATTCCTCGCCGGGCGCCCTGTGCGAAAGCAACCTCACGATGTCCTCCTCTGGTATGTCTCGCAACTTCTCCAGTTTGTATTCAGGGTTCATGTATTTCCTTCTGTTCTCAGCTATATGGCTCCCGCCAGCACAATATTGTGGCATTTCTCCTTACCTCCTTCTTCACCTATCATTCATCCTATCCTATCTCTCCACATCTCCCTCCCGTCTTCTCCTCATCATATCTTCCCGGATATAATCTGAGACGGTTTTGCGATGCTTGGTGAACCTTCCAATACTCAGATCATATCCGAAGGGGAGATGTTCATCACAAATGGTCCTTATACGCTCCATAGTCTCGCTATGGAACCCGTACACCTCCACCCAGATGTATCCGATCATGTCACCGGGACCTGCATATCCTATCCTGGACACAAGCCCGACCGTCTTCAACTCATCTATCAGCCTCATACCTGTCCGCTCACTGAGCAGACGGTGCGGCACAATCTGTATCTCGGGCTTCACATCCTCACGCTGCTCCTCATCATGTCGCTGACGATCAGGGGAACGGTGAGGGGTGGAGGTGTTGAAGAGCTCCATAGCGTTTTCCTCTCTTTTTTTTTTCTTTTTTTAATGGGATTCCCGACTCTTTATCCTGACTCCTCACGCCGCTGCACGATCACTTCATTATCTGCTTCGCTCCCTCCGCAATCGCCTTCATCGGCTCTGCAAACTCTGGGATTGCGCCGAGCACCTCACCGTAGAGCGCAGATGTCCTCGCCGGCGTGAAGTACAGCGTGTCCGCATCCAGACACATCGCCGCCGTGAAGCACGGTATGAACGGACCCTTTGAGTGTCTTGTCACGATGTGGTTTCCGTGGAACACACCAGGACCGCCGCCACCGTAAATGGAGTGTGAGAAGAACGACGATGACACAGAAGTTGCAATTGCTCTGCCGTAGTCAGGTGATGGCAGCCCAGTCTCATGCTCAATCAGGTCACAGAAGTACATGATGTTTGACGGGACCGCCTGTCCCGCTCTCATCGCAGCACAGTTCACACAGACAGCCGCAAGAAGTCCCGCACATGTGTATGCGTTCCACAGCTGCAGGTCATCAGTGCCATACACAACGAAGCCTGAGGGCATCTTCTTCTTCTCCTTTATCACGCCGTCCGCCTTCGCCTTCTCAACCGTCGAATAAACAACATCTGCGAGCGTTCCATTCGCGTTCTCCTTAATGAGCGTGTAGAGCAAGTTGTTCGCATTCAGACCCTCATATGCGAAGTCCAGGAGATGACCTCTCTCAAATGGCCCAATCGCATCTCCCATCTCGTAGCACGCAGCCTCCTCAAGCGTCATTGACAGGCACGCACCAGGTATAGCTCGCTTCCTCACAGTGGCAGCGATGTGGTTCACAGGAATGTTCCTCAACACATATCCCATACCTTCATTCCTGATAGGAACATCAACAAGCATCTTCACCGCAGCACCTGCCGCGTCGGGGTCCTGTGGATACATTCCCCATACAGCTGCCTTTATCGTGTCAACCTTCCACATGTCCACATTGCACACATCTATGACCGCCTGCGTCAGCGCAGCCATTATGGCTGTGAACGCTGCTGAGTAGTCCGTGAGTATTCTCGCAGTCGGGCATACCGCCAGTATCCTCTTACCTCCAGCAATGACCTTGACCTCCGTGTCGTCTCCTTCCTCCACCCTCAACAGATCCTCCACCTCTTTTGCTATCTCGTTCGCCTTGCCGACAAGGTCCAAGTCCATCTCTCGTCCTCTTATCATCATGCCCTTGCCGCCCAGCTTCCCTGTCTTAAGCCTCGCATCCATACCTGCAAGATCTATCGCTCCCGCACGAACAACAAGACTCACTATCTTCTTTATCGCCGGGTTCCTCAGTGGACTCAGCGCCTCAAGGGGCACATCCTTCACAAGGAGGTTGCCCCTCTCGTCATACAAGTCCACCTTATCCTCTATCTTCCGCGCCATGGCTTTTTACCTCCTTTCTTCCTTCCGTTCCTTAGCTTCCAGCGAGCTATTTTTAAGTCTTTTCATTTTTTTGCCCCTTCCAATTTTGAGACGACTATTTTAAAATTATTTTATCATTTTATTTTAAAAATCATAAATTATATCTTATTTTTTCAATCCCTCAGCAAGCATGAGATCCTCTTTCTTCTCAACACGCACGCACAAAAATCCTGCACGATGCATCTCCTCAACCAGTCGCTCCTCGGAGAAATACAACGGCGCATGCATATGTGATCTCGTTGTTTGAGTGTCCTTCACCCAGTCTATTATGCAGATGATGCCTCCATGCCGCAGAATTCGGAAAGCCTCACTCAGCGAGCGACTGGCATCCGCAAGCTCATGTAATGCCTTCAATGAGACAACGGAATCAAAATATCCGTCAGGAAACATCGTCCGCTCCGCCGGTTGCACATAAAACCGCACACTCTCGCTCGGAAATCCGAGCTCTGTCGCTCTTTCCCTTGCTTTCGCAACCTTTTCAGCGTCTATGTCTATCCCTATAACCTCACATGAGAGATGAACAGCCAGAAAAAGTGCGAGCTTGCCCGTCCCACAGCCAACATCAAGTATTCTGGACGCATTCATCCTCCGCAAACGCCTGCATAACTCCTTCACAAGCTCCTCCTCATTCCGCAGCAGCTCAACCGCCATCGCCATTGCCATCACCATCACCATTGCCACCTCTCGCAGCCCGCCCTCCTCACAGAGCAGCACCTCACAGAGCAGCACAGAGGCAAACAGAACGGAGATTGAGATGGCGAATGGGCATCAGTCAATGTCAAGAAGCCATGGCTCTTTCAGCACTGCTGGGCATCTGTCATTCAGAGGGCATGAGCCGCAGTTTCGGGCTTCACCTCTTGTGCATCCCGCAAGTTTTGCATAGGCGAGCGCAAGCTTCGCACCGTCATGCTCAACCTGAAACCTCTCGCGCCGGAGTGTTTCCATTGCGTTCTTTGATGTGCCTATGGGATAGTATCCTCCCCACCACACATTTTCAAGTCCCGCCTTCTTCGCAGCCTCTCCAAGCTCTTCCATCCTCCGTTTTGTGGGTCCTGGATGATAATAAAGCATGAAACTCGGTCTGAAAGGTATGATGCGCAGAGGCACTGAGGGGTCGAGAGATGCGATGAACTCCGCTATCGCGGTGATCTCATCCTCGTTTATATGAGGTATCACAACCGTTCTTATCGTCCGTATTTTCGCACGCGCACGCTTTATCAGAAATTCCGCATTCCGCAGCACCGGCTCAACAGGCGCACCTGTTATTGAACGATGCGTGTCATCGTTAAACGCCTTAATCTCAAAACTTATGTGTGTGCATATCTCAACAATCCTGCGCATCGCATCCTCAGACGCAAATCCGTTTGTCGCAAATCCTATCTCAAGAGAAGGCATCATATCTTTCGCAAGTCTCACAACCTCCTCTATGTACGGCAGGTGAATTGTGGGCTCGCCACCTGTAAAGCTCATCCTTCTCACATTCATCTCACGACCTTCTTCCGAATTTATACGATCAACCGCTTCTTTGGCAACCTCCTCAGGCGGCACAAACCCACGATAAAACCACGCTGACAGCGGATATTGCGATATGCGATATGCATTGCAGTATATGCACCTGAAACAGCAGCCGAGCATCGTCACAGAATACGCACGTAGAACAAGCGCGAGATTTGTGTATGCGATCTCAGGATTCAAAACACCACACACACCTCTCTCCCCCGCAGTTCTGTCAACACCACATTCCCACGCACATAATTTGCAGTTCTCAAAATCCATCTTCTCCTGTTGAACTCCTACCCATTTTATATTCACGCAACATATATCACGCGTGTTCCGTATGGTCGCTCTGCGGATTTTTCGGAAGCGTGAGAGCGAGATCTCACCGGAACAACATCATGCTCCTTGATGCTGCTGCCCTTTCACTCTGATTCACTCTGAAACTCTCGCCCGAGCGGGGAGATTCCCTGTCGGCTCCATCCTCCAATAAGCGCAACTCACCGCTTTTTACTTTATTTCTCTCTATACTTCCAAGGGTCGGTATCGGACTTCTCCAGCCTTTGATAAAGCCTGTCCCTCTTATTATTATAATTTTAATTCTCAACCTTCATTTCCTCTCTTCTTCCACCTGACATCTGGAGCGTCTTTGCACCGTCTTTACCGGCTTCTCTTTAATTGACAACATCGCTAATTGACAACATCGCCTGAAGATCAAACCTCAATGGCAACTCCTCGCTACCCTTCCATATGGCCACCCACAAAACAACTTCTCCTCCCGCTCCTCCGTCGGATACTGAAAACAAAAACATTATCATGGTCGCGAGGCGCAAAAGTAGATGACAGGACCGCTGTCAGCCATCCGAAAGTCCAAGCCTCCGCTGTGGATGGCAGAGGTAGGAGCAGAAGAGGGAGTATACGGAGAGACGAAACATCACTCTCACGGTGAAGAATGTTCATTTCCCGTTCATTGAACGCCTGTTCCACTTTTATGTCATGAGATGAGGATCTGCGACAGATATAAATAAAAGGGGAAGGAAGGTGGAGAGATGGAGGACATTCGGAAAATTCTTGAGGAGCTGATAGCGCAGGATGAGGAGGAGAGCTGCGCGGTGGAAGGAGATGTGAGCGAGAAAACTCCCGAAGACCTTCTTGATGTCGGCGAACAGTATCTGTATGATGGCAAATACGGCGAGGCGATTGCGATTTACAAGGAAGTGATAAAGCGGGGAGCATCCCTGCCCACGCTTGCAAAAGTGTGCAATGACTGTGGTGTCGCATATGCGAGCATGGAGCGATATGACAGGGCTGTTGGCTTTTTCAACGCAGCTGCAAGTCTGCGAGAATATCTGATAGACGATGGTATCTCCGTGTTTCGCAACCTCGCACGCGTTTATTCGCTCATGGGCGATGAAGAAAAGGCTGAGCGGAGCAGGAAAATCGCAAAGGCGATAGAGGAAGAAGTCATACAAAGGAACCGTGAGGCAATGCAGATGTTCTCTCATATCTGAGCCCGCCAGCACTGCCTGTGTTATCTTTCCCCACACTGCAGCTTCAGAGGGCGCACTGAAACGCATAATGCTCATGTGCCTCTCACAAAACTCCCCAAACAGCAAATCATCCCATCCATTCATTTCAACAATCCATTTCAACACCCCTGTCTAAACTCCACCCTCCACCGGAGTAAACTCCACCCTCCACCAGAGCCCGCCGAGATTCGTAAGTTCTTATCCCTATCGGTCTTTCAGTTGGCGCACATGCCCATTTAGATGCACAGCAGGCATGCGATAGGCTTTCTCTGAGAGGACTGATGTTGGCACATGAGGAGCAATTCCCTCTCAGCACTGCTGATGGGGTGTCATTATGTGTTGCGTGTGAAGAGAGCCCAAGCTCACAGTCAGCAATCACAATTTGATGAATGGTGACTTTGATAGAATTGTGAGGCGGCTTGAAGGAGAGCTCCTAAGACGTAAAGACGTAAGACGGAGGGAGGAGAAACAACTCAAACTTCAACGCTGCTGATGCGATGTCTGCGATGTCTGCGCACAGGACAGGAAGAGAGAGCGGATGTAGGATAGAGCTCCGTGAAGTGCGAGAGATGGATATCCGAGATAAGGAATTCTGAAACGAGCAACACCTATTATCCATTTCTCCTTCACAGGTTCTATTCTCTCGCCATCTATGGTGGTGAGCGCGACTTGATCCGGAAATGTGTTCGCATCTCCTTTGGTTATGTAGCCTGAATGAGGTGCAGGTCTCCCATCAGGCATCTTCTCCCCCTTTTCAACCCACTTAATCGCTCTGTGAATGATGGGTGTGGCATCACTGCGACCATTGGGTCGGTATATGATGACATCCCCGTAATCGCCGAATGTCTTGTAGTCTTTTTTCATGCCCTCCTCATATGTGATGATATCCGTGTGAGATGGAGACACAACAAAAATCAGGTCGCCGACATGAATGTTGGGCTCCATACTGCGCGATTCCACCGCAAAGCCTATGTTCCATGAGCCAGTCATCGCATACGATACCGAAACGACAACCGCAATTACAACCAGAACTTCCATGGCAGTCTTGCCTATCTCCACAATCCAATCCGAAGACATTTCTCACATCACCGCATCAACAGCGACCTCCGCAGCACCCGAAAGTCGCCGCATCTTCTTGGCATCAATTATATCACAACTCAGCGTTGTTATAAGTTTAGCGTTGGATGAAATAAGTTGGATAAAATAAGTTGCCGAAGCTAAGCCTTTTATCCGCTGTCGCAGCAGTGAGCGCTGTCGGGGAAGATCGTTATCTCCTCATCTCCCTCGCCCTATACTCAGCTTTAGCTTCTCTTTCCTCAAGTTCTTTTTCCAACCAACGAACACCAAATAGATAATGCATTGATATTCCAATTCCCCAACCTATAAGAGGATAAAAGAACCAAATATCCTCTGGAGAATATATGAGGTTAATGGCTATCAACATCGCATTAACCAACACATACACCACCAAATGAACTAAAAAGCCTCTCTTTTCTTCTTCTTTTCTTATCTCTCTGTACGCTTTTTTATATTCTTCCAGTGATATCTCCTCCGTCATATCCCCTTATTATTCCCTTCTATTTTTATTCTTTTCCATGTGAACTATCACGCAGCTTTCATCTTCACCCACACCGCTCTTTCAGCCTTCCTGGCGGAGGTGCCTGAACGATCTTGACCGTGACATAAAGGTAGAACTCTCCATCCTCCCTGACGAGCAAAGACTCGCCTCCCATTCCTCAAAGTTGAAATGTTGATGAGCGAGTGCAACTTTTACGCCTCCTCTCACACCTTTTACTCTTATCCTCGCCCAATACTAATCTTAGTGTTTCTTCTCTGTCTATCAAATCTTTCCTTATTGGAACCCCTTTCATCCGCTTCGCCTTCTTGTATAGCCACTTCGCATCTTGTATGCTGAATATAGC
>JAOQIN010000050.1 GCA_026134085.1 Candidatus Methanoxibalbensis ujae | reverse complement strand
GGATAAGAGTTAAGCTTGTTTCTCCTAGAAACACATCTAAGACATGCCATCTCTGCGGTTCTCAAGGTTTGAGAACCTATGCAACTTTCTTTTGCGAACATTGCCGACACACCTACAATGCAGATTTCAATGCATCTGCGAACATTGGCATTAGGGCGACGCTCCCTGATGCCAGAGGGTGCGTAAACCACCCCGTAGGTCTTATAGCCCTACAAAGCTCCCTGCGATAGCGGGGAGTAGTTTACGTGAGTGCGGATGAAGGGAGATCAGAGAAGAATGAAAAATGAAGGAGGGTGAGCGTGTTGTGGATGGTGTTGAGGACAGGGCGAAGATACTGATAGTTGATGATGAGGAGGCCTTCCTGGTCACCACGAAGGTCATACTGGAGGATGCGGGATACATTGTCACCACAGCCGACAGGGGAGAAAAAGCGATTGACCTTGTGAGATGTGAGGATTACGATGTGATACTGGCTGACATACGGATGCCCGGTGGTGTGAACGGCATAGATGTGATAAGAGAGGCGAAGAAAAAGGACCCTCATGTCGTTGGCATCGTCATAACAGCATATGCATCTCTGGATACAGCAATAGAAGCTGTCAGAGAAAACTGCTTTGATTATATACAGAAACCTTATGTTGTTGATGACCTTCTGCGCAGGATAGAGAGAGGACTGAGGGAGCGAATGCTTGAAAAGCGCGTAATCTATCTGAAGGAGCAGGCGGAATTCCTGAATGATGTCATCTCCCACGACATAAGCAACATAAACCACGTGTTAAAAGGCTATTTGGAACTGCTTATGAACACTGAACTGAATGATGAGCAGCGAATGTATGTCAATAACATGTTTCTCACTCTAAGGAGATGCGAAAATCTGATAAATTCCGCGAATAAATTGATCACTGTCATGAATAAAGCGCCGGAACTTTTCGCTGTTGATGTGATTCCTGTTATTGAGGAGAGCATTGCACGCATAAGAGCGGAATATCCCGATAGAAAAATGGAAGTGCGCACTGTGTATGAATGCAGCGGCTGCATTATTATTGCTGACGAGTTCATTTCGGAGGTTTTCTGGAATTTACTGGACAATGCTGTGCGATTCAGTTCTGAGGATGTCAGGATATGTGTGAGAGTCAGAGAGCACGAAAATCCAGATTTCTACGAGATCAGCGTGGAAGACAGAGGAAAAGGGGTGCCTGATGAGGAGAAGCAGATGATATTTGAGAGGATACAGCGACAGCACTCAAGCGAGAAAGGCACAAGCGGCAGCGGCATAGGACTGCTGCTTGTCAAAACGCTCGTTCGCAGATACGGCGGAGATGTATGGGTTGAAGATCGCGTGAAGGGCAATCACACAGAGGGCAGTGTGTTCAAAGTCCTGCTCAGAAATGCAAGGAATGCACAAATAACAAATACAAAATGAAGCCTGAGAGAGACAGGAGATTGAGGATTGAATTGGAATTGAAATTGAGTTGAAAAATTAGAATCAGATGAGGAGGATGTGAGGGCGGTGGACAGGTGTGCGAAGGTGCGTGTATATGAGAAAGTGCAAAATTTTCATTGTTGAAGATGAGCCTGATATAATTAAATTATATAGAACTGTTCTCAAAAAAAAGGGATATGAAGTGGAGATCGCGATGGATGGAAAAGAAGCGGTGGAAAAATACATGAAGTTTGATGAAAAGCCGGATTTAATTATAATGGATCACAGGATGCCTGTCAAAAGTGGTCTTGAAGCGGCAGCGGAAATATTGAGCATAAACAAAAATGCGAGGATATTATTTGCAAGTGCGGATGTATCTGTGAGGGAGAAAGCATTGCAGATGGGTGCAGTGGGCTTCCTCAAAAAGCCATTCTCATTGAAACTGTTTCTAAGTGAGATAGAAAGCATATTGGACAGATAATCACCGCGCATTTATTTGCTCTATGAACACAGTTCCGTATTTTTTGAGCTGAAATGCTGCTATTGAGTATCTGTAAAGAGATTTTAAGGCAAATATGAGACTTTTTACACGCCTTTCGCTTCCAAAATTTGCGAGTTTCGGAGATCTTGAGAATATTATGCTTCCAAACTTTTTGAGATGGATTGAAAAAAAGTTGTCATCCATGAAAAGAGGCAGTCTCCTGCCAGACACGCAGCGCAGCAGGGCATCCCGCTCAAAGAGCGTGTTCTGACCGTTCAGAGAGATCACACCGAACTGGACGGGAGAGATGAACCTGCCGTAAATGTAATACCAGTGTTCGAGGATTTTTCCACGCAGTTTTGGGAATTTTGTTATGCCTGAGAGTGCGACAGCTCTGTGAGATTTCTTGAGTGATGTGAATTCCTCGTAAAAGCGATGCAAAAGTGAGCAGTCAGGCGCGTAGCAGTCCGCGTCTGTTGTGTATATAAGTGCTGAATTTGCATTTTTCGCTCCAAAAATCCTCGCATACGCAATTCCTCGCTCGCTTACAACGAAAATTTTGTCTGCATAACTCTCCGCGAGCTCAACTGTCTTGTCGGCGCTCCCTCCATCCACAACAATTATCTCATGCGGAAAATCCTGTGATGATAATGACATGAGGCAACGCTCTATGTACGCTTCCTCATTCAAAGTCGGGACCACAACTGAAATCCTAGGCATCCTTCCCACCTTCCTCCTGCCATCCTGCTGTGCATCCTCTCACGCTTCTCTCTCCCGTTCTCGCTCGCCTCGCTCGCGCTGAGCTCTCCGACGCCGCTGTTATGCTGTGATGATGCGCTGTGATTATGTGATTATGTGATGATGAGATTATGAGATGATATGATGATGTGATGATGAGATGTTGTGATGTTGTGATGATATGATAGAATCAATGATGTGTTGAGTTGAGGGCCTTAGCGCAGTCCTCTGCCCTTCTTGCCGGCGGATGTAAGACCTCTGAAAGCTCTTCCGCGGTGGACTGTGTTGCATATCCAGTTCAGGTTTTTATCTGCTTTTATTGAGGGATGATGAGGGTCGACCAGTATGACCTCATACCATTTCCAGCGACCATCTTCGGCGACCCAGTATGAGTTGAGGACCTCCATGTTGGGATATTTTCTTGCGGCTCTTTCTTCGGCGATGCGCTGAATGCTTTTGGCGGGAGTTATCTTGTGAACAGCCATTCTACGGGGTCTTCTTCCTGCTCTCGGTCTTGCCTTCCTGCGACCTCCCCTGCGAACCCTCACTCTGACGACGATGATGCCCTGCTTCGCCTTGTATCCGAGTGCCCTTGCGCGGTCTATGCGTGTGGGACGCTCAATTCTGGTTACTGCGCGCTCACGCCTCCACTTCACAAGCCTCTCCTTCATCAATCCCCTCAGCAGTTCATTGTCCATCGGTCGCTTCCAGGCTTCCCGCACATATCCGTAAAACGAGCGAACCATAGATTGTTCCTAAGACGCAATGATAATAAAACTGAGGGTGTTTGAATGAGATGCGCGATGGAAGAGGCGGAGGAGAGAGAAGAGAGAAAATAGAGAAAAAAGGGAAAACAGAGAAAATAGAGAAGGGGAAAGGAGAGAAAGGAAAAGGAGAGAGAGAGGAGTGGTGGCATGCAATAGCGAAGGATATCATACGGCGGAAAGGCATGCGGAATCTCGTCGTCGCCACGGGCATCACACCATCAGGCGCAATTCACATCGGAAACCTGAGAGAGACTCTCATTGCTGATGCTGTGTGCAATGCACTCAGAGAAAATGGAGCTGAAGCATCACTGATTTATATTGCGGACACATATGATCCCCTGCGCAGGCTCTATCCTTTTCTGCCTCCTGATTACAAGGAGCATGTGGGCAAGCCACTTTCAGATATTCCAGATCCCGATGGCTGTCATTCATCATACAGTGAGCATTTCCTGCAGCCATTTCTCGCTGCGACTGACAAACTCGGCATCTCAATGAAAGTGTTCAGAGCGGATGAGATGTATAAGCGAGGAATGTATGAAGATGCGATAAGGCTTGCAATAAAAGAGAGAGAGAGAATCATGCGCATAATAGCCGAGGTCACAGGCAGAGATCTGCAGCGAGACTGGTATCCCTTCATGCCCGTATGCAAAAACTGCGGTCGTATGAATGCGACGGATGTGCTGAAATGTGATCTCAAGAGAGGAGAATGTGTTTACAGGTGCAATGCGTGTGGATATGAGGGGTTTGCATCTCTCAAAAACGGTGGAAAGCTCACATGGCGCGTTGACTGGGCTGCGAGATGGAAGATACTGAATGTGGCGGTGGAGCCATTTGGAAAGGATCATGCATCCGCAGGAGGCTCTTACGAAACTGGAAAGCGAATATCGGAGGAGATATACGGGTATGAGGCGCCCTATCCCATACCCTTTGAGCATGTGCTTCTCAAAGTCGGTGGAAAAGTGGAGGCAATGTCATCATCAAAAGGAACAAACATCTCGGTTGATGAAATTCTCACGGTCGTGCCGCCTGAGGTGTTGAAGTTCATCATGCTGAGGGTAAAGCCCATGAAGCACATAGAGTTTGATCCTTCCATGGGCCTGCTCAATCTTATTGACGAATATGAGCGCGAAATAGCACCTATCGGAAGAGGCGTGGCAGCTGAAATCCCTTTCAGACACTTCATCACACTCGTCCAGGTGGCAAGAGGAGACATAAACAACCTTCTCAAAATCATAAGAAGAAGTGGATTTGCACTGGCGCGTGATGAAGAGCAGATGAAAACGGAGATAGCGGAAATTCAGAAAAAAGCGAGATATGCGGAGAACTGGCTGCGAAAATTCGCACAGCCTGATGTGAAATTTGAAATAAAAGATTCGCTTCCCGAACTCGCTCGCTCTCTATCGCAAAAGCAGAAAGAAGCGCTTAAAATGCTTTCCGAAGAGATCAAAAAGAGAAAGCTCTCCGCTGAGGATTATCATAACAGGATTTATGAGGTGGCTGAGAATCTGGGCATAAGCGCGAAAGAGGTGTTCAGAGCAGTCTATATTGCTCTACTCGGCAGGGATTCAGGACCTCGTGCGGGTTGGCTGCTCGCCTCACTCCGGAGGGAATTTCTTGTGAAACGGTTTGAAGATGCGGCAAAAGATTGAACACTCCGCTATTTCAAATTGAACAGACGCGGAACTCAAGCAACGAAAGGGGAAGATGCGGGATGAGCGATCTCAGATCGGAAGATGATTTCAGATCGGAAGATGTATTGAAGGAGATTTTCAGAGAAATTTCCGCATTTATAAACGAGAGGAAAGCGGTTTCAGAGGATGAACTGCGGATGAAGATAGGAGAATGCATTGCTTCCATCGGAGATGATGAGCGTGAAGCGTTGAAGAAGTTGATAACAGATGTCAGCGGCGGCGACGATATTGAGGATGTTATTTTCAGGAGCGTCACAACGGAGAACGGCAAGATATCCGTGTTTTCGCCTGATGTGCGCACCAGGATAAATTATCAGGGAGAGATTTTTTACTGTTTACCTTCTCACAGGTTCTTCGCCGATGAACTTGAAGAGGCATTCCTGCGAGCTTCTAAGATGAGAAACCCTCCTTCTTCGCTGAAGGTTATCGTTGAGGAATTCCTGACGAGATGTGGATACGAGGTCATCAGAAAATCGTCTATCGGAGCTTCAGGTGCCGGAGAAGACGAAAGGAAGACTGAAAAAGAGGCTGAGAAAGAGGCTGTGGCAGAAGAGGAGGGAGGCGTGATGCCTGCGCCTGATGAGTGTGTGGAGATATCCGCTGTGAAGGTCAGAGGTGCCGAAAAAGGAGAGGAGAAGGAAGAGATACGCGTTTTTATATTTCCTTCAATAAAGTTTGTGCAGCGATTTTTGAAGTTCCTGAGATGGGAGCAGGCACTCCTGAGATGTGAACAGGCACAACTGAAAATCGTTGTTCCCACAGAGAGGACACCCGCACCTTTCATATCATTTTTCAGACATCACAGCGAGGACATTCCCGATATAAGCATATGGGTCGTTGATATTATGCGAAGGACTGTCAACCCGTTATGCGGGAGAGAGAATGATGAGGAAATAGAGAAGAACTTCTCAAACGCCAAGCAGGCGAGAAAAGCGGTGAGTATGTGGATGCGGAAAATGCCTGTCTGAGCTCCTGCCTCCTCATATCCTCACAGTAAGACATATTTGTTTAAAAATAACATTTATTTTTAAATTGAGGGATTTATGAAATTCATGATGACACCTTTATATGTAAAGGTGCGAATAATGTAGATGATACGAGAAAAATGATAAGAGGTGCGAGGGGATGAGGTCGGCGGTGAAAGCCGCATGTGCTGTCGTGTTCACAGGAGCGCTATGTTTCTGTGCATGGGGGCTTGCAGGCGCGCTGCATGAGCAGGGCTTTATAGAAGCCGGGATCTCGGCGTTTCAGCAGGGAAGATATGATGAAGCGATATCGCATTTCACAGCGGCGATAGAGAAAAATCCCACCAATCCCTACACATACAATGACCGCGGTCTTTGCTACATTGAGACGGGTGAATATGACCGTGCGATTGCAGATTTCTCAAAGGCAACAGAGCTGAAGCCCGATTTCGCGGAGGCTTACTACAACAGGGGCATTGCACATTTTAAAAAGGGAGGATATACAAACAGAACGCCATTCAAAGACGCAATTGAGGACTTCACAAAGGCCATAACACTCAACCCTGAATACACAGATGCCTATTACAACCGCGGTCTCGCATACAATCAGCATTACAATCGCGGCAGAAACTACGATAAAAACGACACAACAGACTATCACGCGAAGGCTATTGCAGATTTTGAAAGGGTTTTGAGCATTGATCACAATTTCGCACTCGCATACGCGGGCATGGGCAATGCATATTACAGAAACAAGGAATACGAGAAGGCTGAAGAGTTCTTCGCAAAAGCGCTGGAACAGGAGGACTGGATAATCAGGAAAGTCGGTGAAAAGGGTCTTGCAGGCGTTTACGCAAGCAGAGCACGAAATCTCAAGGCAATGCGGGATTACAACAGCTCCATCTTCTATTATAACAAGGCGCTGGAACTTGATCCCGAACTCTTCACAGCTATAAGTCATCAGGCATCCAACTACAAACTCATCGGAGAATATGAGAGGGCAATAGAACTTTATGACAGGGCGATCGCACTGAAAAAAGATGATCCGACATACAAATGGTTATATCACAGCTATCAGGGGAAGGGAGACTGCTATTATCATCTCGGAGAACACGATAAAGCGCTTCAAATGTATGAAAAAGCCATTGAAGAATGCAGGAAAAAACTTCCGGAAAGGGAATATCGGATATATGTCAGCATAGGAAATGTTTACTTGGAGCTCGGAAAACCGGATAAAGCAATTGAAAACTTCAATTTGACTGTAAAAATGGCGAATAAAAATGATACTTATGTTGCTGATGCATATAAAGGGCTTGGAACCGCATACAAAGCACTCGGACAGAGTGAAAAGGCAAGAGAACTGCTTGAAATAGCAAGGGATATGTATGAGAGATACGGTGAGGCGGGACAGGAAACGGAGAAGAAAATTGAGGAGATAGACAGACTTCTGAGTGAGCTTTGAGCCCTGCCTGAAAAACGAAAATGATGCGTGTGATGTGTGGGTGGATGCATGATGTGATGTGTAATGCGTGTGCTGTGTGATGCTGTGGTGATGGTGGTGATGCTGGAGATGTGATGATGCTGGTGATGTGATGAGGAAAAAAAGAAAAGGGAGGTGATGTGGAAAAATGTGTGCACCTGTTGCTGTGACTGTGGGAGGAGCACTCACAACCGGGAGTCCGTTGCTGATAGGATATGTTGTTGGAGCGACGGCTTCCGTTGGAGCGCTCCTTGTTGTGTTTCGGGACAGCATAAAGCGGCTGTTCTCCAGAAGTCGTATGGGTAAATGAGGGAGATGAGGGGGCGTGCACCCGCCATCCTCTTTCCCCCTTCCCTTTTAATTTTTTGCATCGTTCGCTGAGCAGTGTGCATGGGTAGAGCGATATATGATGATGCGCTGCAGGAGTCACAGGATATTGCAGGTGGAAGTGAGCAGGTCATGCAATCTTGAGTGTCGTATATGTATGCGAGGAAATCTCATGCAGAAATCGGGATTCATGTCCTTTGAGGATTTCAAAAAAATTTTAACGTGCAGATTCAGCGAAGTTGCGCTGCACGGATGGGGGGAGCCAATGTTGAACGGCGATATATTCAGGATGATAGCGTATGCAAAATCCCTCGGAATGCGAACGAGCGTCACAACAAACGGAACATTCGTGGGCAAATATATAAACGAAATTCTTGATTCTGGACTTGATAGTATTGCATTCGGATATTATGACACGAACATACTGATGAAAAGCATAGATAATCTTGAAGATCTCCTGAAAGAGCGAAAAGAGCGCGGGTCAAAATTGGCTGTTTATCTTGACATCACACTGTATAAGGATAACAGAGAGGAAATAATAAGAATCATAAAGGAAAGCAGCGAAATAGGTGTAGATGCCGCTGTCCTGCACAGATTATTCAATATTTATGTTGACAGCCCATATGAGACGCTTTCAAGCGATGAAGAGCGTGAGTTTTTCAGGATTTTACGCGAGCTCGGGCGCGAGTTGAGGCTCAAAATATACATGCCCAGGCGGCACACTCTCCCCTGTCGTATAGTGAAAAACACTATATTTGTGACCTATGATGGGAAGATCACGCCATGCTGTTTCCTCCCTGAATATTTTGTTGGAGATGCGCATGAGGAAAGCATAGAAAGCGTGCTGAAATCTGAGAAATACAGGAAATTTGTCAAAAACATGGAGTATCATGATGTGTGCAGCAGGTGCATATGGTGAGTGCTGAGGATCAGATCAAAGAAACCGAAGCAAAGAAACTGAAGAATGTGAGGACCCGCTTCCAATGAAGCCTGAGTGGAGAAGATCCCCTGGCGGAGGATCGGAACGGTTGTCCCTCTTTCGCTCTGTCCTTATGTTGCTTGATCCCTTCCTCTTCCGAAAGCAGAGTATGCTTTCGAAAACAACATCAGATGTGACGGATTTTTGTCAGTTAGATAATCTCCTCTCAGCACAACGGCTCCAGGGACTCACATCACAAGCATCACAAGCATCACAAGCATCACAAGCATCGCAAGCATCGCAACAGAAGCGGGAAATCAAATCAAGCAATGTGGGATTCTCTCTCGTTTGCCGCCACTGCTGTTGGTAATTGAAGCGGCTCCCGGTGGCTGCGTCCTGAGTTTTCATTAACTCATGATGTCATGGCAGGATAGTTCACCGATACTGTGATATATGATGTCAGCAGAGGGCAGTTGAGGGGGGGCAGCGTGCTGATATTGCTGGATGTGATAGGGCGTGCTGTAGTCATTCTGGCAGCGGCGGTCATACTTCTCATGATGTTTGCACTGTTCTCATGCGTTATTGTTCTGAGGTATAATCGTGCGCTTTTTCCTGATTTTTCACTTTTTGTGTTGAACATCTTTCACGAGCCTGTGAAACGTCTGTTCGCTCTCATAGGCTATGACAGTGAAATTGTTGACCGTGTATCAGTTGAGCTTGCAAACAAGGCGAACATGCGGGATTTCATGTCTGTTCCGGTATCAGAGCGCATGTTGATACTGCCGCAATGTCTGCGCAGCGTTCATTGTCCCGCGAAACTTGATGCTGAAAACGGTATAATCTGTGCTGGATGTGGAAGATGTGACATAGCCAAGATCATCGCAATATGCAGGAAGCTGCACATCGAAGTCTACATATCGCCGGGAGGCACATTTACAAAGCGCATAATTATGAGGCGAAAAAAGGCTGTCGTGGGCGTCGCTTGCTATCCGAACCTGTATGAGGGCGCGATGTATGTGAAAATTGCAGGTATACCCGCACAGGGCGTCCCGCTTAAGAGCGCCGGGTGCGTCGGCACGCATGTTGAGTGTGATGAGATACTGAAACTGCTTGTCATGCGACGCTGAGAGCCACTGCCTATTGCTGCCTCTCATCCCTGTTGCCTCTCATCAATCATGAGAAGACAACGCCATGCGCGGGTAGCTGGGCATACATACTGTCATACTATCTCAGTCACAATCAGTCCCAATCAGTCCCAATCACAATCAGTCCCAATCAGTCACAATCAGTCACAACCAGTCTCAACAAACCACTCACAGGAGAGTTTTGCCTGCGGTGCGGATGCATTTCTCAGCGCTGTGGGCTGATGGCACAGATAAAATGGCACAGATAAATATTAGATAATTTGATAATAAAATAAAGAAGAGGAGTCCCGTGGTGTAGTGGTCAAGCATACAGGCCTTTGGAGCCTGTGACGGCGGTTCGAATCCGCCCGGGACTATCACATCAGCAGCTGTGCACAATAATCACCGCTCAATGATCACTGATCTCGTGCTCGTCGCTGCAGATGTTGAGAGGCGAGAATGATTATGGAAGCAATCTCTTCGGCTGTGAATTTCGAGGAATCTATAACGAGGTCGTATGCGGAGAGGTCATTTGGGTTTATCCCATAATACTTTTTGTATCTCTCAACCTCAGAGCGCTCTCTTCTTTTCATCGCGCTGAGTGCCTCCTCATATGATATATGTTCTCTGTTCGCGATCCTCCTCGCTCTGACATCTGTCGGTGCTTTGAGCCACACTTTCAGATCTGCATCACGCACGAAGAATGCGGAAAGCCTTCCCTCAACGATTGTATCTCTCATTTTCGCTGCTTCATCGCGCTGCATCTCATCAATGAGCCTGTCTATGTGCTCGTCATGCTCGGCAGCCCTGCTCATTTCATCCAGTTTCATAGCTCGCTTTTCAGCAAGCTTCCTGAAGATTTCACCTGCAGATATCAGCGGAACTCTCAGATTCTCAGAGATAATGCGTGCAACAGTCGTTGTCCCGCTGCCTGGAGGCCCTCCTATCGTTATTTTCATGTTCACTCACACCCGATCTCAGCGCGCTCATTTGATGAATGCTGCGCTGTATGTGGTGAGGAGCCGCGATGTCCCATCTGTTCCACAGAGGACCGTCAATGCTTCTGATGGCATCGAGAGATATGTCCCTCGCATTTTCAAGCGAATCTGCTATGCCAACCGCGCATACAGTGCGGGAGGAAAGTGCGTATGTGCTCCCATCATCTGATAGCTCCATAGCGCCCGGATATATGCGAAGTGCCTCATCGCCGTATTTCCTCTGCAGCTCATAAGCGCCGCTCAGGTCAACACGCATATCACCGCTGAACTTCCGCCTGTATCCTCCATATGTCATGGGCACTGCATATGTGACAACTGTTGCCCTCTTCTCAAATTCTATGCGTGTGAGTGTTCCGTCAAGCATTTTAAAGCAAACTTCAACGAAATCATCACGCATCACAGGCATGATGTTCTGTATCTCAGGGTCTCCCGGTCTGCTGTTTATCTCCAATATCTTGGGACCTTCTGCTGTATGCATGAAAGCAACATAAAATGGCATTCCTATAAGTCCATCTTCCCTGCTCTTTCCTCTCAATTTTGAGAATATACGCTCTACTATGCGCTCCTCAGCTTCTCTATCCTCTCTCCGCATGAATGGAAGTATGTCCTCCCTGTCCTTGTATGAGCCCATTCCTCCAGTGTTCTCGCCCATATCTCCGTCAAAAGCGCGCTTGTAGTCCCTTGTCTCGGGAAGCGCAACAATATGGGAGCCGTCGCAGAACGCTTGAAATGAGGATTCCTCGCCTATAAGTTTTTCTTCAACGATGACATCACTGCCGCTTTTGAATATTGAAATGAAATGCTCCCAGAGCTCTTCTCTGCTTTTGAAGTGCTCTCCCCACACGCCCACTCCCTTTCCGGCTGCGGGGATGTCTGGTTTCACCGCCACCTCGTTGTTGAAATCATCAAGCACTGCGAAAAGGTCCTTTCTCAACGCATCAACATCCAGCCTGCCGCCTTCCGAGTATTGCGATCTTCTGAAAAAGAAAAATCTCGGATTGGCATCGCGCCAGACTTCTTCAATGAGGAGTCTCTGCCTTATTTTGCTTGCTTCAAGCGCATATTTCTTTGATGGACATATCATTTTTATGCCATATCCCTCAAAAACATCTCTTATACCCTTAATTATTGGGTTTTCAGGGCAGCATATCCCAAAATCAATACTGTGTTTCTTCGCAAATTCGCATATTCGTGTGATGTTCAGGTCGGGAATGACAACATGGTCGTCAGCAATTTTCGCGTTGAAAGGGTTTCGCTGTCTGTCTGCGATGAACAGGTGAACCTCGTATTCGCTGCGTTTAAGCGCATCTGCGATCGCACATGCCCTTGATCCGTAGGATATGAGGAGTATGTCAACACGCTCCGCCAATTCGCATCACACTCCCCCCGCCAGCCCTTTATCAGTTGACGCTATTTATATTCTTTGTTAGAGCTGGGATGCTGAGATGCTGAGATTCTGAGATGCTGAGATTCTGGGAGAGTGAGGGAGAGGCAAAGCATTGCTCCCATCATGACGAGCTTTTGCAGGCTCATGGCATTGATTGAAGTTACCGGAGACCAAAACGGA
>JAOQIN010000005.1 GCA_026134085.1 Candidatus Methanoxibalbensis ujae | reverse complement strand
CGCGTTACAACTACGGTTGAAACAACAGTAATACCCGAGTTCTCAACGATAGCAATTCCTGCAGCAATATTCGTCCTGCTTTTCTTCATAAGGAGAAGAAGAGCTCGGAAATAGAATGGATAATATCCCCTTATATTCCATTTCCTTCCTTATCTTCCATTTATTTCCTTAAACTGCCTCTTTTCTTTCTCTCTTTTCTTTTTCGTGATGCCCCGCTCTTTGAATCGGAAGGCGGGATGAGGAGAGCGAAGTGCCTCTCTGGAATAGCAGATTTCAATTTCCACTCGCATTGCGACAATTATGCATATTGCCATGCAACAGAATGTGCGGGCACGCCATCGGTTGGCTCCTTTGCTACGAGCCAGTCCCTCAGCGCCTTTCTCAGCACCGCGACCCTGCGAGCGCCGACCGCCCGCGGTGGGTCTGCTCCCTTCCGGGCCTGAACCGGTGCCCGCGGTCATGACGCCGCACATTCCCTCCAGAATGCACGACGCCGACGGCGACCCCGCAGGACGATGCCTCACAGTCGGGCGCCGAGCTGCACTCGCAGCATCCGGAGCCGCCCTCAGGCTTCGCCTCCCGCATGCCGACGGTTTCGGGTTACAGGGGACGCCGAACCCCCCAGGCTAGCCCGCACATTACTTGATTGTTCCAAAAATAAATAAATCATTGCATCTGACGCAGAAATCTCACGAAATCCTCTGCAAATCTCGGAAATGCAACCGCATGAACATGCGTGTATGATGCGATACAGTTTTTCGTGATTATGCCGTCAAGCCCTACAACTGCATCTCTCTCTCTCACCCTGATTATGCCCTCACCGCGGAATATGCGGTATGCGAAGTCTGTGGATTCATCTCTCAACATTATCTTTGAGCGATGGAACTCATGCGCCTTGAACCTCTTGCCTGCTTTCCCCAGAAAACAATCACGACGAATTTCACCAACAACATAATTCACAATTCTTCGCTCATCCGTCCACTCCGCTCTGCCTCTTATAACACCACACATCTCATATCTCTTACTTTCATATTCCAGTTCGTCCATGAGATACATCAAACCGCCACATTCCGCATATATGACGCCGTCATTCTCATAGTATTCCCTGACCGATGCTCGCATGTCTTCGTTTGACTGAAGATCTTCAGCATAAATCTCCGGAAATCCGCCTCCTATGTATATCGCATCTATGCCTTCAGGCAGCTGTCTGTCATATATCGGGCTGAAGAAAAGGATCTCGGCACCCTCACACGCAAGCATGTCAAGTGTGTCCTGATAGTAGAAGTTGAATGCCTCATCATACGCAACTGCGATCTTCACACGCTCCTCACGCTCACTGTGCGACTGCGAAACAGGAGCGGCGGAGGATACTGACGCAGACGAAAGCGCAGGTGAAAGTGATGCGGAGGATGCAGCAGTATGTGAGGTGGACGATGAATGCGAGGCGCGTGCTGCTGGTGATGGGGATGGTGATGAGGATGGTGATGAAGACAGTGATGAGGACACTATGGGCAGCTCAACGCTGCAGGGCAGTGTGACATCTGCAGGAATTGAAATATTACGAGCTCTGCGTGCGATGTCAACAACAGCATCAACATCCACATTCTCACCTATGACACGCTTTATACGCTCTATAACCGCATTGAAATCTGACATGCGCTTCATGCATTCAACTGCTGTTATCAATCCGAGATGCCGCATCCCTATTTTGAGATGCCTGTCCTCAGGTATCTTTCCGATGACATCAATGCCACAATATCTCTCAATCGCCTTCTCAGCCTTTTCTCCATGTCTCTCCGTGCCTATGTAGTTCAATATGACTGCTGCGATTTCAACTTCGTCAAAATTCATATATCCGGACACAAGTGCGGCTGCACTTCTCGTCAAGCTGCGTGCGTCAACAATCAGAATGACAGGTGCACCGAGTATCTTTGATATCTGTGCAGTGCTCCCCACATCGTCATCGTAATTCAGGCCCTCATAAAGCCCTCTCACTCCTTCTATGACAGCGATGTCCGCACCCTCACATGCGCGTGCGAATATTTTCAAAATGTCTGCCGGGCTCATCAGGAAACCGTCAAGATTGCGTGATGCCCTGCCTGTGATGATGGAATGAAATCCCGTGTCTATGTAATCGAGCGCAACTTTGAATCCCTGAACTGTGAAGCCCATCTCGCGAAGCAGTGCCATTATGCCTATGCACACGGTCGTCTTCCCGGCTGAACTCCTGTCCGCAGCGAACACTACACGCGGTATTTCCCCACCGCCGGGCGACATGTCAATCATACCTCCATTTTGGACTTTGGCGCAGCTGCATTCTCCGCGCGCTCACTCACATCTTATATGGATACGCGCTCAATAGAAAAATGATGAGGCGAGGAGGTTTCAGAGCAAGCGGTTCGGGATTGAACATGAAAACGCTCGCTCAGCTCATGAGGCGGGCGGGAATAAGTGTTGAGGAGCTGGAAGGAGTGAAGGAGGTAATCATCAGGACACATGATTCGGAGATAGTGCTTGAAAATGCCACTGTCACAGTGATGGATGCGCAGGGCTCAAAGATATTTCAGGTGACCGGGACGCCCGAGGTGCGAAGGAAGCCCGAGGTGCGTGCTGATGAGATGGAGGCTGAGAAGAAAGAGGAGACATCAATATCGCAGGAGGACATCGAGCTCGTTATGGCAAAGGCAGGCTGCTCTGAAGAAGATGCAAAGGCAATGCTCAGAGAGACAGGAGGAGATCTCGCTGAGGCAATCTCGAGATTGTGCGGAGATGAGTGATGTTATGTGCCACGATTGCAGCGTCGCAGCAGAGATTAATGATGTTGAACGGGAATTGTTGAATGATGTTTAAATGAGATAGAATGGAAAGAGTGTGCGATAAAGGATGGGAAAGAGATTTGATCTCAGATTTTCAAAGCACAGCATCGGAATCGTCTGCCGCGGCAGTTCTGATGATGTATTGCTGGCAAAACGATTGCATGAGCATATAAAATCATTGCGTGACGACATAACTGTGCTTGTGGATGAAAGAACTGCGCGGAAACTTCATGTGGAAGGCTGTGACATAGGAGATATAGATGCTGACTTCATCATCTGTATAGGTGGAGATGGAACTATATTGAGAACTTTGCATTTAATGCGCAAAACACTTCCTGTTTTGGGAGTGAACACGGGTGATCTCGGATTTCTGACGGAAGTTCAGCCTGAAAATGCGTTTGATGTGATCGCCGAGATGCTGAAAATGAGCAGATGCACTGTTGAGCGGGAAGAACGTCTTTCGGTGCGCATAGATGGAAATGATCACATACCGTATGCGATGAACGAGGCGGTCATAATCACCGCAAAGCCGGGCAAGATGCTTCATCTCGCGATATTCATGGACGACGAGGAGATAGAGCGGATTCGTGCTGATGGTTTGATTCTCGCAACACCTATCGGAAGCACAGCATATGCCATGAGCGCAGGAGGTCCTATCGTCGACACAAGTGTTGAGGCGATGATTATCGTTCCTATTGCGCCTTTCAAACTTGCTGCTCGCCCCATCGTTGCGGACATTGACAGAAACATAAGCATAAAAACACTCTCTGAAAAGGAAGTTGAGCTCGTCATAGACGGACAGTTCTATCGCAGGATATCATCAGATAAGCGCATCTTGATAACAAGAGGCGAGCCCGCGTATTTCGTGAGGGTGCAGGAATATCAGATGAGAATAAAGGAAAAACTGTTGCAGGTGTGCTGATGGGATCTCACATTTCTTCAGGCGCTTCAATTCCCATAAGGTTCAGCGATGTTTTCAGAACACTCCTCACACATTTCACGATTAGCAGGCGAGATGAGCGGACATCATCTCTCGCACTCAGCACAGCGCAGTCACGATAGAACTGATTGAACACCTCAGCGAGCTCACGAGCATATTTCGCAACTATATGAGGCTTCCTCTCGTCGCATGCACGCAGAATCACAGCGTCAAACATCGCAAGCTTCATCAAAAGCGCACGCTCGGAAGAATGCTCTATTTTCAAATCATTTTTCAAATCATTTTTATTTACTCCATTATCGGAGATACCCCGCTTCTCAGCCTCCCTCAATATGCTTGAAGCCCTCGCATGCGCATACTGAATGAAAGGAGCACCTTTTTTTTCTATATCAATCGCCTCCTCTATGTTGAAGACCATGTTCTTCTCGGGAGAGACACGCACCATATCATACTTCATCGCTCCTATACCAACGATATTTGCTATTTTTCTCTTCTTCTCCTCATCAATGTCATCCCTCCGTCTTGCAACCTCCTCATACGCACGCGCAACAGCTCGCTCAATAAGCTCGTCAACGCTTATGAACCTGCCAGCACGCGTTGAAAGGGATCCCTCAGGCAGCGACACAAACTCAAAAATCAGTATTTCAGGTCTTTTCACACCCAAAATATCAAGAGCCTCTCCCAACTGCTTCGCAACAAGCTCATGATCCTTCCCCAAAACATCAATCATGAAATCGCATCGCTCGCTTTTCCACCTGTGATATGCAATGTCCCTCGTTGAATACAGAGAGGTCCCGTCAGAACGCCTGATCACAAGGTCCTTATCAACACTCTCCATTTTCAAAAGAACAGCGTTCCCGTGAACAATCAATCTCCCGCTCCTCTCAAGCGCTTTGACAACATCTGAAACATCACTTGAGCGCACGAACTCACTCTCCCATACGAATCTGTCGTGGTAAATGCCGAGTTTATGCAGTGTTTCTCTTATTCCGTTGAGACATTTTTCAACCACTTCCTCATATTTTCGCACTGTTTCAGAATCTCCCTGCTCATATTTCCGCATTAATTCTTCAACTTCTCGCATTTTTTCTTCATCTTCCTCAATAATCTTGTTTGCTTTCACATATATTTCAGCAATTGCATGATCTATTTTCTTCTTCTCGTCAATTTTCATATATCTCATGCCCGATACGAGGATCGCAACCTGTTTTCCCATGTCGTTCACATAGTATTGAGTCTCAACATCGTATCCCGCATGCCTGAGTATGCGAGCGAGTGCATCGCCTATGCATGCGTTTCTGAGGTGTCCGATGTGGAGTGGACCGTCTGGATTTGCAGATGTGTGCTCTATTATCACACGACCTTTTCTGTGAAAACAAATGCCTCCAAGTATTTCACGCAGTGATTTTTCAAAAAAAAGCTCACTTGCATAGAAATTTATGTAAGGTCCGACTGCTTTAACAGATGAGACAAGGGAATTCTCAGGAATTTCAATGTTTTTCACAATTTCTGCGGATATTTTTGATGGATTTTCTCTCAAAATTTTTGAGAGGGAGAATGCAATTCTTGATGAGATGTCAGCATGCTCGCTTTCTATGTCTATCTCAAGAAGGCGCTCAAGTTCGTGCGGCGCTGTGTGAGCTGTGAGTGCACTCAATGCGCTGTCGCCGTATGTATTCTGCAATGCGTCCATGAGCAATCGCTCAACCTCAGCCCTGAACGCCAGGAACATCCTCTTATTTTTTGTTGCTTTTATTACTTTATCGCTTGCAGGCTGACGCTTGCTGCCGCTTGCTGACGCTTGCTGCCACTTGCTGCCACTTGCTGCCTTGCTGACGCTTGCTGACGCTTGCTGCCACTTGCTGCGCGGTGGCTTGACAAGTGGTGGCGGCTGAGGCTCATACTGTTGTTGCTGCAGCACTATAAAGATGCCCAATAAGTAATGATGTCGGGGAGAGATGAGATAACATCGGAGGAGATGGCTGCTCTGGATGAGAACTGCAAAGCTTTCGGTATTTCACCCCTTCAGCTTATGGAGAACGCAGGTGCAGCTGTAGCTCGTGAGATTTTCAATGCGGTTGAAAGAAAAGGAAGAAATCCTCGCGTGCTTATCGTCGCTGGCAGAGGTAACAATGGGGGTGATGGATTCGTTGCTGCAAGACATCTTCTGTCGCGCGGATGTGATGTGCATGTCATCCTCATAGGTCGCGGCGAGGAGGACATACGGACGGAGGAGGCGAGATACAATTACAGAATACTGAAGGCATGCGGCTGTGAGGTGGATAACACGGGAGATGCACTCCTTCTCGGGCGACGTTTTCACGAAATCACTGATGAGGGGGTTGATGTCATTGTTGACGCGATATTCGGCACGGGATTCAGAGGAGTCGCCAGAGAACCTGAGGCAACTGCTATCGCATCCATAAACAGTGCTCGTGAGCGTGGGAAATGCATTGTGGTTGCGGTTGATGTGCCTTCAGGATTGGACGCAGACAGAGGAGATGGCACTGCCGTGCGTGCGGACATAACAGTCACATTTCACAAGGTGAAGCCGGGACTGAGAAGAGCAAAGGAAATTGTTGGAAAACTCGTAACCGCACCTATAGGCATTCCTCCGTTCTTTGAGAAGCTCGCAGGTCCTGGAGATGTGAGGATCGCTCTGAAGAAGCGCAGACCTGACAGCCACAAGGGCGAAAACGGGCGTGTCCTCGTCGTGGGAGGAGGTCCTTTTGCAGGCGCACCCGCACTCGCAGCACTATCGGCACTCAGAGCAGGCGCTGACTGGGTTACAGTCGCATCTCCCCGCAGCGTCGCAGGCACAATAGCGGGATTCTCCCCCGATATGATCGTTCAACCGCTTTCCTCCGATATACTGGTGGAGGAAGATACCGAGACAATAGCAAATCTCGCGAAAAAGCATGATGTAATGCTCATAGGCAGTGGACTGGGAGACGATGAGGAGACCAAGAATGCCGTGACAGCCATATTGAAGCGTGTGAATGGTAAAATCATAGTTGATGCTGATGGATTTTACGGTGTTGCGCATTTCATTTCATCGGATGTCCGCCGTTCAGGTCTATCTCGTGATTCAGGTCTATCTTCAAAGAATGTGATACTTACTCCTCATGCTGGTGAGTTTTTTAAGATGGGAATATCCTTCAGTGCGAGGACTCAGGAGGAGAGAGAGTCATTTGTTCGCAATTTCTCAGCGAGGAACGGCGTTGTCACGCTTCTAAAAGGAAATGTGGACATCATATCCGACGGAGAACGGCTGAAGATAAACAGAACAGGGAACGCAGGCATGACTGTCGGAGGGACTGGTGATGTCCTCGCTGGAATTTTGGCGGCATTCTTCGCAGTTAACGATGATGCGTTCCGCGTCTCAGTCGCAGCTTCATATGTGAGCGGTGCCGCTGGCGATATCGCATTTGAGGAAAAGGGGAACTGCCTGATCGCAACAGATGTGATCGCATGCATTCCAAAGGTTATGCATTTGTCAACTACCTCTCAATAGGCTTCGTGAGGAGGTGGCTGCACAGCAGACAGGTTTGTGAGGTGTATTCATCCGAAGTAGCCCTTGAGGTAGAGTGAGGAGCGAATGTTCCAATTTTGTTTTCTTGTCGCATTTTTTTTTCTTGGCGATGTATTTTTATATTTTTAATAGCTAAACCTGACCCACCCACCACCATATAGCTCGCTTTCGGATGCAGGCAACGGGAAAATACCCAACGCACCAGCTCAGCGGAGTGAAACTGAGACATGCAGTGTTGTGTGTGGCGGTTTAAGATCAGACAGTGGGGTTTAACAGAGAAGATTGGTAAAGGGAATGTGATAGAAGATGAAGGTTCGGGATGTGATGACACGACCTGTTATAACGGAAGATGAGAACACTCCAGTGGACAGGATAGTAAAAGAAATGGCTGAACTGGGCATAGGTAGTGTTGTTATCACACGAAGAGGCGAGCCAGTTGGCATAATCACCGAGCGCGACATCGCGCTGAAAGTCATTTTGAAGGAGAAAAAGGCGAGCGAGGTGTCAGCCAGGGACATTATGAGCACGCCACTTATAACGATAAGCCCTGATTCCCCTGTTGAAGAGGCATGCAGGATATTCGCCGAGAAAAATATCAAAAGGCTGCCAGTCGTTGACGAAGGTGTTCCAGTCGGTATTGTATCAGTGCGTAATGTGCTGACGAGAATGCCAGAATGTGTGAAATATATATACCCCAGGGTCAAAATACTCGCAAGTGGCTGGACGCTTGACAGAATTGAACGGGAATTAAGTGGATGCGAGGTGTGTCTGAAAGATAATTTTGATATCTGCATGAAGAAATTGGGGGAAGTCAGGGAGGAGCTGCGGAAGCTCGCAAGCTATTACACGGAGGATGAGGAATTGATTGATCTCTTCAAGACTGTGAACAGTTTGTATGAGGCTCTACATGATAGGAGCGTCAGTGAGCAGGATACAGAGATGATCCGTGAGAAATTTGAAGAAGTGTTGCGGAAGTTCAGGCATGCGACATTCTGGCGCAAGCAGCAGTCAATATCAACAGTTTTCTCAAAAGGCACTCTTTGGTTCTCCGATCACGCCATTGAACTGCGAAAAACGCCTCAGATATCTGCGAAGAGAATTCCAACTGTATTCAAAAAAGATGAAAAAGATGAGGATGGGAAATAAGAGCGCGTGAGTAAGCATGAGCGAGTCTTTCCGCGAGTCTTTCAACAAATGAGTTTGTGAGGGGATTGTTTTAAGTCAGATGCGGACGAGCGCATATACATGAAGCGCATGAGCGGAGAGGCAGGTCATGATCCTCATGATCATGAGGATGAGCATGTGAGCGAGCATGTGAGCATAAACGCAGCGTACAGGCAGGTTCACGCTGCTGGAGTGACGAACATTGTTGACAGATTTAATGCGCAGGGGACGAGATGCCATTTCTGCACGAGGGGTCTGAGCTGCCAGCTCTGCAGCATGGGACCCTGCAGGATAACGGAGAAGAACCAGTATGGTGCCTGTGGCATTGATGCCGCTGGTATGGTCATCAGGAATTTCGTTCTCAAGAACATGCTTGGAACCGCAGCATATGCCTATCACGCCGTTGAAGCAGCGAGAACGCTCAGAGCAACAGCGGAGGGAAAGACCCCCTACGAGATAAAAGACGCTGAGAAGCTGAGATGGTTCGCATCGCAGCTTGGGATTGAAGGTGACGACCTGAATGAGCTCGCTGTGAAGGTTGCAGATTTCGTCATGGAGGATCTGAGCACGCATGAGCCAAGCAAAATAGTTGAGATATTCGCACCTGAAAAACGAAAGAAAATATGGCGCTCGCTCAAAATATTTCCTGCCGGCGTTTTTCATGAAATACTCGTTGTTGGCACATCAGCGATGACAAATGTCGACTCAAATTACATATCGCTTGCGAAGAAGAGCATGCGAATGAGCATTGCAACATGCTTTTCCGCGCAGATCGCGCTTGAGTTCATTCAGGATATCCTCTTCGGCACACCTCAACCACATGAAACGGATGCTGACATTGGCATTATTGACTGTGATTATGTGAACATTGCAGTTGACGGTCACGAGCCATTCGTCGGCGCCGCGCTCATAAAACTCGCTGAGAGCAGGGAAATTCAGGAGAGAGTCAGGGAAGCAGGCGCTCGTGGATTGCGCATTATAGGGTTCATTGAGACCGGTCAGGAGCTCATACAGCGCTACGACAGCAGTGCACTCTCGGGCATTGTTGGAAACTGGATAGTTCAGGAGTTCGCACTCGCATCAGGATGCATTGATGTGTTCGCTGCTGATATGAACTGCGCATTGCCTTCGCTCCCCGAATATGCACGGCGATATCATTTCAGACTGATACCGGTGAGCGAGCTTGTCAGATTCAGAGGTGTGTCGGAGGGACTTGACTACAACATAGAAAATGTGGACGAAATCGCATCAAAAATAATTGATATTGCAATTGAAAACTTCAGAGAGCGCGGCACTGCTGATATCGGAAGCAATTCTGCTGATATCGGAAGCAGTTATATCAGGAGCAATATCAAAAGGAGAACAGTTGTCGGTTTTTCTCCGGAGGCAATCATGAACGCACTCGGCGGCGATTTGAATGTGCTGCTTGATGCCGTGAAGCGAGGTGATATAAAGGGAATCGTTGCACTCGTAAGCTGCACAACGCTCAAAAACGGACCGCACGATGCCAACACAGTTGCCATTGCGAAGGAGCTCATAAAAAGAAATATGCTTGTTCTCGCGATGGGCTGCGGAAACGCCGCACTTCAGGTCGCAGGATTGACATCGATGGATGCAATTGAGCTTGCGGGAGATGGATTGAAGGCTGTATGCAACGCACTTGGGATCCCGCCTGTGCTGAGCTTCGGCACATGCACGGACACCGGAAGATGCGCATATCTCGTCAGGATAATAGCAGATGCGCTGAATGTTGACACATCTGAACTTCCAGTTGCTGTGACTGCACCCGAATACATGGAACAGAAGGCAACAGTAGATGCGATATTTGCTGTCGCTTTCGGTCTTGCCACACATGTCTCACCTGTTCCTCCTGTAACAGGCAGTGAAGATGCAGTTAAACTGCTGACAGAGGATGTTGAACAGCTGACAGGAGGGAAAGTGCTTGTTGAGGATGACCCCGTGAAGGCTGCGGAGATGATAGAGAAAGTAATTGAGGAAAAGCGTAATAATATAACGATATAACGCATTATACATAAATTTTTTAAATTTCAGCGTCGTCGCTGTTTTCGTTGCTGTTGCAGCGAGAGCGCTTGCTTTGCGCATCATAAGCTAAGTGAGAGAGCATTTTTTCGTCAAGATTTTGCGGAGGTGGTGTGATGCGAGAGGAAGCGTTGAAGCACGCGTTGGAGAACGCCATTATCCACGGAAAGCCTGATGAAAAAGCGGTAATGAAGCGTGTGCTTGCGGAGCATCCTGAGTGGAGGGGAGAGAGAGCGAGGGAGCTGCGGGAAGTTGTGAGGGAAGTTGTCAGGGAAGTGGCTGAGATGAGCGATGAGGAGCGCAGGGAGCGGTTGAAGCAGGTTGCACCTGAAGCACCGAGCGATGAGCGGAAGGCGGGAGAGGAGAAGGAGGAGAGGGGGCTGCCACCTCTGCCGGGAGCGGAGAGAGGGAATGTATGCATGCGTTTTGCGCCGAATCCAAACGGAGCAGCAACGCTCGGCAGTGCTCGCGGAATCGTTGTGAATGCTGAATATGCACACATGTATGACGGGAGTTTCATACTGCGCTTTGACGACACAGATCCAGCCCTGAAGAGACCGCTGCCTGAGGCGTATGAATGGTATATTGAGGACTGCGAGTGGCTCGGTGCGAAGCCTGACAAAGTCATTGTTGCGTCAGAACGCATTCCTCTGTATTATGAACATGCTGAGATTCTCATACGAAAAGGCGCTGCTTATGTGTGCATGTGTGCTCGTGAGGAGTTCAAGCGTTTGAAAGATGCCAAGCGCCCATGTGAGCATCGTGATGCGAGCGTTGAGGATAATCTTGAGAGATGGGAGCGCATGCTCTCCGGATATTACGGCGAAGGGGAGGCTGTGCTCCGCATAAAAACGGATATTCAACATGATGATCCCGCGATGCGAGACTGGGTGGCCTTCAGAATACTTATGAAGGAGCACCCGAGGGTCGGCGAAAGGTATATTGTGTGGCCGACACTTGACTTTGAATCAGCAATTGAGGATCACATTCTCGGAATCTCTCACATAATACGGGGAAAAGACCTCCAGAAATCGGAGGGGAGACAGCGCTTCATATACAAGCATCTCGGCTGGAAATATCCCGTCACAATACTCTGGGGAAAGATAAAGGTTTTTGAGTTCGGAAAATTCAGCACATCTGAACTCCGCAAAAGGATAGAGCGCGGTGAGTTTGAAGGCTGGGACGACCCAAGACTGCCAACATTGAGAGCACTGCGTAAAAGAGGATTCCATCCCGAGTCCATCCGCAGATTCTTTCTTTCTATGGGTATATCAAATGTTGACATTTCAGTGAGCATGCAAAATTTGTATGCTGAAAATCGTAAGATAATTGATCCGATTGCAAATCGCTACTTCTTTGTGCATAATCCTCATAAAATGCTGATAAAAGGTTTTGATGAAACTGTTGTGAAGGCACAAAAACACCCATCAAGAAATGAATTCCGTGAAATAAAGACAAAAAATGTCGTTTACATATCTGATAGCGACTTCAAAAAGCTAAAAATAGGCATGCATATAAGATTGAAGTTCCTCTGCGATGTTGAGATCACATCTCTTCAGCCTCTCCTTGCATCACCCTGCAATCAACACAGCAGCGCGGCGAGTGAGGCAAGGCGCATGATCATACACTGGGCGCCCACGGACTGCGTGAATGTGCGTGTTAAGAAACCAGATGGAAGCGTTGATGAGGGTCTTGGAGAACCTCTTATCGCATCTGAAGTCGGAAATGTAGTGCAGTTTGAGCGCTACGGTTTCGTTCGCATTGATTCGTGCGAATGCGACAATGAGCGGATCATAATCGCTTATTTCACTCATTGAGGCTCATTCACTTTTTTCCTCTCTGTCCTCATCCGCACTTCTCCGCCCTCATCCGCACTTCTCCGCCTCATCCGCACAGTGCATCTCAGCCAGTGCATCTCGGCTCAGAAAAAAATAAAAGAGGGAAGAAGTGTCTGTGTGAAATGATCCCTCCAAGTTGATGCTGAGCATGGTGAGCGGGCGAGAGAAGGAGCGGGCGAGAGAAGGAGAAAAAAGAAAGAGGGAAGGAAAAATGCATAAGAAGGCGATATGTGTGTGTTCAGGAGGTCTTGACTCCACTGTTGCAGCAACAATAGCATCAAAATCATATGAGATCTACATATTTCACGCATCTTACGGCCAGAAATCGGAGGAGAGAGAGCGTGCATCCGTCGAGAAAATTGCAGAATATCTCAACGCCTCCCTGAAAATTGCCGAGATACCTTTTCTCAAGGTGCTGGGAGGTTCAGCACTCACATCCCGTCAAATTGAGATTCCCGCCTCAATATCATCAATATCAGAAAAAGAGACTCCGATCACATGGGTTCCGTGCAGAAATCTCATTATCCTTGCGCACGCATGTGCCTATGCAGAGGTAATTGGAGCAGACACAATTTTCACGGGATTTAATGCGGAAGAAGCATTATCTTATCCTGATAACACCGAGGATTTTGTGAATCGCTTCAATTTTATGGTTGAAAAAGCTGTTTCTTCGCGCTCAATTCCGCCGAAGGTTGTTGCTCCTCTCGTTAAACTGAGAAAGCCGGAGATAGTGAAGATTGGATTTGAGATCAACGCTCCTCTTCATCTCACATATTCATGCTATAAAGGAGGAGAGAAGCATTGTGGTGTGTGTGAGAGTTGCGTGCGTCGCAGAAAAGCGTTCAGAGAGGCTGGTTTTGAGGATCCCGCGGAGTATGCTGACACTGTGACAGATGAGAGATGAGAGAGATGAGAGATGAGAAGGAGATCGGATGATCATATTTTATGCAACGGGCATACGCCTGCATATGCGAATGGGAGAATGAGATATTGAGAGGTGTGTGACATGAGCAGCGAGGGAAGTGGGGACGGAGAGAAGACACTTGTTGAGAAAATATTGAGCGAGCGTCTTCATCGTGATGTTAATGCGGGAGATATAGTGATATTGCCTGTTGATCTTGTGTTTGCGCATGATGGGACGATGCCGATGGCGATTGAGCAGATGGAGAAGATGAATCGTCGTGATGTGTTTGACGCATCAAAGGTTGTTGCTGTCTGTGATCATGCAGTTCCTCCTCCGAGCGAGCGAGTTGCGAACATACATGCGATGATGCGCAGATTTGCATATGACAGGTCCATTGCTTTCCACGAGAACGGAGATGGAATATGCCATCAGATTGTGCTTGAGCGATTTTCAGCACCTTTCAAAATAATAATAGGAGCGGATTCACACTCAACAACTCACGGTGCAGTTGCTGCATTTGCAACTGGCATGGGCTCAACGGATGTGGCTGCGATACTCGCATTCGGCAGGACATGGGTGAAAGTGCCTGAGAGCATGAAGGTGAATGTGTCAGGCTGCCTGAATGAATTCGTGTCATCAAAAGATGTGTTTCTGCATCTCATAGGCGAGATAGGCGAGGACGGCGCAACATACATGAGCGTTGAGTTTGTGGGCTCAGCGATTGATGCGATGAATGTTTCAGAGCGTGCCACTCTCTCAAACATGGCTGTTGAGGTTGGTGCAAAATGCGGTTTGTGCATATCCGATGAGCATACGTTGAATTTTCTGAGAGAACAGCGGAGGGCACATGAGTTCAGACCTGTTGAGCCCGATAAAAACGCGCACTACGCAGATGAGATAGAAATAGAGGCGGAAAATGTCGAGCCCATGGTCGCATGCCCTCACAGGGTCTCAAATGTGAAAAGTGTGTCAGAGTGCGAGGGAACTGAGATAGATGTCGTCTGCATAGGCTCCTGCACGAACGGACGAATTGATGACCTTCGTAAAGCTGCGAGAATACTGAAGGGAAAGTGTGTTGCGCGGAATGTGAGGCTTCTCGTCTGTCCGGCGTCTCGCAGAGTCCTGAATCAGGCGATCTCTGAGGGACTCATTGATATTTTCATAAACGCAGGCGCGTCCATCCTGACGCCATCATGCTCATTCTGCATAGGCAGAACATTCGCACTCGCAGACGGCGAGGTCGCACTATCCACCCAAAACCGCAACTTCAAAGGAAGAATGGGCAACAACAACGCATCCATATACCTCTCAAGCGTTGAAACTGCAGCAGCATCCGCCATCAATGGAAAGATAACAGATCCAAGAAGCTGACTGCGCCTCACATACACTCATACTCTTACTCATATTCATAAACACAAACACAAACACAACACATAAACACACAAACACACAAACACTCACTCACAAACACATACAACCAATTTTCCTTTTCACTTCGTCCTGCCATCATGAGCCATCATGAGAAACCATTCCAGAACGGAAGTGGTTTACTTCTCCCTGCGCTGTGAAAAAGCATTGCATTCACCTTTGCCATCACTGCTGCTGCTTTTTTCTAATAAAACAATAAAATACAAATAAATAATAATAACAAAAAATAAACGAAAAATAAACAAAAATCAATCAGATGAATATTGGAGTTATTTTGAAGGAGAGGGGGGACTGGACTGCGAATGCACTGATGAGAAACATTCGGAAAAGGGGAGCAAATGCGTTTCCGATAGACATGTCAGAAATCAGTGCTGAAATCTCATCGCAGCACGGAGACAAAAGAACAGTCACTGCTCTTCTGAATGAGGACAGACTTTCCGTCAATTTTGATGCGTTCATTGTGAGGGACATAGGCGGCATTTATGAGGGAGGAACCGAGGGAGCGGCATTCAGATATGACCTGCTTCGCATTCTTTCAGAGCAGAAACTGATGATGAACACGCCAAATGCAATTCAAATTGCTGCTGACAAATTCATGTCAATGCGCATTTTCGCAGATGCAAGTCTTCCGGTGCCTCGCACAGTCGTCACGAAAAGTGTTGAGGTGGCGCTTGATGCCATTCGCAGATTCGGAGGTGCTGCGGTCGCAAAGCCCATATTCGGTTATCAGGGAAAAGGCGTTGAGAAAATATGCGTTTGCACATCTGAAGTGAGCGAAGCAGCCGAGATGAGTGAAGCAGCCGAGATGAGTGAAGCAGCCGAAGTTAGCGAGGCAGAAAGAAGGATAAAACGCATCATTGCGGCGCGTGGCGTGATATATTTGCAGGAATTCATACGAAATCCGATGAAAAGAGATATACGCGTGTTCGTCGTGGATGGAGAGGCTGTTGCAGCGATATATCGTGTCCGTCACGCTGGAATCAGTGATGAGGTTGCGAGCAATCTCAGCGTGGGAGGCATGCCCGTGAAATGCGACATCACAAGCGAAATGGGCGAGATCGCTGTAAAGGCTGCTGAAGTCATAGGTGCGGACTTCGCAGGCGTTGATCTTATAGAGAGCACAGACAATCTGTATCTGCTTGAAATAAACGGAACACCATCAGCGAGAGGTATAAAAATTGCATGTGGAATTGATGTCACTGAGAGAATTGTTGAGATGCTCATCAGGCGGTTGAAACAATGAACACACATATCATTACGCACGTTCTGCGGACACGCCGGGACATGAGATCCAGACTTGTTTTCAGGATCAGGCGAAATGATCTGGGATCACAGTCTCTCTGTGGCATGGGGCAATATGCAGCTCATTTCAATAGCGGCATTTGATGAGCCATTACAACTGAATTTCAACATCATACTCATACGAAGTTTGCGAACGAAGTTGACCAGCGGAGCGCAGCCGTCGCTGTTGGGTGAAGTTGCTCATGCCTTCCCCGTCGTGGTTGAGCGAACGGAGCCCAAATTAGACGGAGAGATATCTTTCCATTTCATCACCTTCCATGACAGATTTGAGGTTTCGGAGGACCTACTGCAATTGACTTAATATATGAATCTCTACAAAAAAATATGGAGATCGAGCTCTCATCATTATATGGGCAGGAGCTATACACGGACAAAGGCGTATATGTCGGCAGGCTGGAGGATGTGAGCATTGACATTCGTGAAAGGCGCATATCCGGTCTCGTAGTCAGGAATGTGAACCCGAGCCTCTTCAACATCGGAAAAAAGAGAGGCGTTATCATACCTTACCGCTGGGTAACAGCCGTTGGCGACATCATTCTCATAAAACATGTGCGGCGCAGAGGCGGTAGGAGTGCTGCTGAGATCGAGGAGGGGAAAGCGGAGATGAAAGGAGCCACAGGCGTCACTGATGAGCGCGTGTGACGTAATTTCATAGACTCTCACACATACACTGCAACAGCACACACGCTGCCGCGCTATGCATTATGCTTATGCACAATCATCATGCGCACAATCATCATAGCCGAGAGGAAATGGAGAAGAGGGGCTGAGCATGATTGACGCTGAAGATTGACGCTGAAGATTGACGCTGAATTTTGATAGGCGAGGATGAGAAGTGGTGGGCAGTGGCGAGTGATTGGCGTGTGCGGGAAATATATGCGGACATAAAGGCGATTCCGCCACTTGTTGTCCGGGCAGACGGCAGGAACTTCAAGCGTGTGTTGAGAGATGCGGGGTTCAGCAAGCCTTTTGACCGAAGATTTGCGGAATTAATGGTGAAAACTGTTGAGATGTTTTTTGCTGAAAGCGGGTTCAACCCGAAATTTGCATATCTGTTCTCAGATGAGATAAATCTGTTTTTTCATGAAATTCCATTCAATGGTCGTGTTGAGAAGATTGATTCCGTGATTTCAGGCTTTCTTTCAAGTGCGCTGACGATTGTATCCGGATTTAAAGTGCCGATATCATTTGATGCCCGTGTTATCCCGCTTTGCCATGATATTATCATAAGATATTTCGCGGAGCGTCAGGCGGAAGCATGGCGCAATCACATGAATGCATATGCATTTTACACACTCTTAAAAGATGGATTGAGCGAAAGTGATGCACAAGCGCGATTGAAGGGCATGAAATCTGATAAGATACACGAATTTATGTTTTGCAGAGGCGTGAACCTCAGCAAGACACCCGCATGGCAGAGAAGAGGCATAGTGGTGGCGAAAGTTCCATATGAAAAGCATGGATACAACCCGCTGACTGGTGAGAAAGTGGTCACAAAACGCTTCAAAATCGTGCAGTTCTGGGAACTTCCACTGTTCAAAACGGAGGAGGGCAGGAAATTCATTGAGAAGCTTCTTCGTGATGATTGCAGGAGATTCCCGTCTCAGATGTGAAGGCGAAGATGTGAAAGCGAAGTCTCGATGTGAAAGAACAGCCGGGAAGCTGTTCAAATGCCCGAAGCAGAGACTGGCCTGTGGGGAGTGCCCTAGCTCTATCTTAAATTGTCACTCAAGCTTAATTAACGGAGGTGAGGAAGGCGGCATTCCTCCTCAATCGATCCGATCGGAGGTCTCCTGCCGCCAGGGCTTATGAATGATGTGGTGCAGCACATCAGGCTGAGGGATGCGAGTGATGATGAGCTTATGCAGCTTAGCGAGCATCTGCATCTTTCGCTCAGTTTGGAGGAGATGAGAAGGATAAAGCGATATTTCAGGGAGCGGGGCAGAGATCCCACAGACATAGAGCTGCAGAGCATTGCGCAGGCGTGGTCTGAGCACTGCTGCTACAAGAGCTCAAGGAGAATACTGCAGAAGTTCATTTTGAGCACATCATCTGAAGCGAGCATATGTGTTGATGAGGATGCAGGAGTTGTTGAATTTGACGACGAGCATGCGTATGTTGTGGCTTTTGAATCACACAATCATCCGTCTGCGATAGAGCCATATGGAGGTGCTGCAACGGGGATAGGGGGCGTTGTGAGGGATGTTGTGTGCATGGGTGCGCAGCCCATCGCGCTGATTGATCCTCTTTTTTTCGGTCCGCTTGAATATCCGCACGAGAATCTTCCAAAAGGCGTAAAGCATCCTCGCTATCTCTTTGAAGGTGTCATCGCGGGGATAAGCGATTACGGGAACCGCATAGGCATCCCGACATGCGCGGGCATGGTTTTCTTTGATGAGGGTTTCATAGGGAACTGCATTGTCAATGTGGGATGCGTGGGCATCATGAAAAAAAGCGATATCATACACAGCATCGCATATCCTGATGAGGTTCTCGTCCTCGTTGGCGGTCCCACGGGAAGAGATGGCATTCACGGCGTCACATTCGCATCTGCAAAACTCGGCGCTGAAGAGGAGTTCAGGAGCGCTGTGCAGCTCGGAGACCCGATAAGGAAGGAGCCTCTGATCCACGCAATCCTTGAAGCCCGTGAATTCATAGGAGGAATGAAGGACCTCGGTGGCGGTGGTCTCTCATGCGCTGTCATTGAGATGTGTGCCGCCGGAAAATGCAGTGCGGATATCCATCTGGAGCGCGTTACGCTTAAAGAGGAGGGAATGCTTCCATGGGAAATATGGATATCAGAGTCTCAGGAGCGATTTCTCATATGCACAGCCCGCGAAAATGTGGCTGAGCTTATTGAAATATTTGAAAACTGGGACATTGACGCATCTGTGATAGGTGAAACAGGAAAAACAAATGGCAACGAAAAAATAAGAGTTTTCTACAACGAAAGGCTCATATACGAACTTGAACTCGCTTTCATCACAAACACCCCCATATACGAGAGAAAGCGCAAGACACGCACCATTAAGGAAAAAGAAGTTGAATTTCATGCACCTCATTCATATGAAGAAATCATTTTGAGCATGCTTAAGATGCATAACATCGCATCAAAAGAATATGTTGTGCGAAGATATGATTTTGATGTGCGTGCTTCAACTGTTATAAAACCGATTCATGGGATAATAGGTTGTGAAACACATTCAGATGCAGTTGTTCTGAAGCCTCTTGAGAATTCTTTCAGGGGAATTGCGCTTACTGCAGATGTGAATCCTTCATACACACGTCTGAACCCTTTCTGGGGTGCTGCATCAGCGGTTGATGAGGCATGCAGAAACATCGTTGCGGTTGGAGCAAGACCTCACGCTTTCGCAGATTGTCTCAACTTCGGCAGTCCTGAGAGGGATTATGTGATGGGTGACTTTTATGAGTGCTGTCGTGCGCTTGGATTCATGTCCTCAGCGCTCGGAACACCTTTTGTGAGCGGAAATGTCAGCTTTTACAATGAAAATGAGGCAACGGGAGAGCCAATACCGCCAACACCATCAATTATTGGCATTGGAATATGCGATGATGTGCGTTATTGCATAACTGTTGATGCAAAAATGCCTTCAAATCCTCTCTATATAATAGGAAACACAAAAAATGAGCTCGGTGGAAGTGCTTATTTCAGGTTGATAGGTGTGGAGGGAGGAATAGTGCCGCGGACATCTCCCAGAGAGCTGAGGAAGCGAATGGATGCGCTTTTGGATGTGATGCGTGAGGGTTTTGTTGTATCATGCCATGATATCTCGGAGGGCGGTCTGGCAGTTGCTGTGTGTGAGATGATCTCAGGCGGCGATCTCGGCGCTGAGATTGACCTTGGTGCACTCGGAGAGTTGAGAAGCGACATAAAACTTTTTTCAGAGACGAACTCACGGTGGATTGTTGAGGTAAAACGCTCAAAAGAGGATGATTTTGTGCATGAAATGACGAGAAGAGGCGTGTTCGTGAGGCGAATAGGAGAGTTGAAAAGAGACAAAAGCCTGGTTATATATGACGGAGAAAATGAAGTCAATATATCAATAAATGCGCTCAGAGAAGCCTGGAGAAATGCGTTTGGCGCACAATAGCACACAAATGCACAATGACTCCTTTGTCCTGCGTCGCACTCTTCATTCTCTCACTTCGCAATCACAGCAATCGCACCTCGCAATCACAGCAATCACATCTCACAATCACAGCAAAACAGCAAATAATCACAACACACACGAGCACGGGAAGCCATACTTTTCAAAATGCCTTCTTTAGTCTTTTTGAATTTCTATAACTTCATTACGCTTAGAAGCCTTTTTGATGAGGAGGATTCCATTTTGGAATCTTGGTAAATGTGAGTTGGTAAATGTGAGAAAGAACAGAATTATGCGGTAGAATTTATGACGAATCTTCTTGAAATAAGATTTTGAAAACTGTGCTCTATGGGCTCGGCTATCAGCTATGCGATAAATCCTGTCATCTTTTTCATCACCATCGTTCAATTCTATACCGCTAACGATTGCGGTTATACCAACACAAGACCTCCATAATCAGCTTACATTCAGAACAGAAATCATAGGAAACTTTGGCGAACATTTGTTTCCCGCTCCTCTTCCTCCAAGATAGATGAGATGGGGATGGAACGATGGGAGGTATTGAGATTTCATATTCTCAGAAAAGCCTGGATGGAGAAAGGCTTGGAGGTATCCATGAGATGAGAGGGACTCCAAAATTCGGCGGCGCAATAAGTGCATGCAGTAGGTTGATATTGAAAAAATGAGTGTTAAAAGAAAGAAGAGATATAGGAAGAATGCCGCCGAGCCGAGCTCTCCGCTCCGGTGCTTTCGCACTCGGACAACAGGAGGCGGTTCGCCTCGCTCACTCAAATGCCTGCGGCACTTCGCATACCCGCAGAATTATCGGAAATCTACAGGTTTACCCGCAAGAGGTGAGTAAGAACAAAGAATTGGCGGATAAAATAAAAATATATGCATTTGATAAAAATTTAATAATTTTATTATAAAACTTATAACTATATACTAACTTGAGGGAAGTGCTCATGTACCCATTCAGTCTGTTATCTTCACTATCATCTTATCTTTGCTGTGAAGTGTCGCGGGAAAGTATCGCAGGAAAGTGCGAAATATAAAGCAGAAGATTCACGGAATCACCTTAATAATCCCCATTGCACTTAACTGACTGAAAATACATCAACGGAAACAACCGCTTAAAAATGGCAAAATCCAAGATGATGATAATTCAAAACCCTTAACTTCAACCACACGACATCATACCACTCACTGCTTGTTTCAGCGCTGAGAGTGTGCAGAAAAATCGCTCTCCGCGATTGGTGAACAGGTCGCATCTTAAAGGTCGCATCTTAACGACAATACAATGGAACAGCCCTTTGTTGAACACAGGAGGATGGAGAAAGTGTCCATTCACAGCGCACTGTTGTTGAGAAAGGTATACTGAACCTTTATGCATTCAGAGGATGGTGTTGAAAGCACAGGAAACGAGAGGATACGACCACACTCCTTATGCATTGAGAGCAACACAATCGCAACATGTTGAGGGATGAGATGAAACATTTGTGAATGAAGTCATACTCACACGGCATCTCCGACATCAGGTGACTTGGCGCAGAACGCATGAAAAACGGGGAACTCAAGCCCTTGAAAGGCGGATAGTCGGAAATTCTGTTTTGAGACTGGAGGCGGGTGGCACCGTCAGATAGGCATATGAGGCAACAGATCCTTAAGTCCTGGGAGGCGGAAACGATTGGTGATGGGATTGGACCTCCACATTGGTGATTGATGTCACTTCCCTCTGAATCAGGAAGCCCTGCCACGGGGTAAATGAATGACCGCATGGGTATCAGCATGCTTTCCAAGTTTTTTGTGCACGGCTTTTTTAGTAGCAGGAAAAACTTTCATATTATGAAAGCGGTAATTCTTGCGGGGGGTCTTGGGACAAGACTGCGACCGCTTACGCTGACGACGCCAAAGCCACTCATTCCCATCGTGAACAAACCGGCGATTGGACACATTGTTGAATATCTGACCCGTCACGGATTCAGCGATATTATCGTCACAACAAACTATCAGCAGGAGCGTTTGAAGTCATATTTGAGCGAGAATTACAGGAACATTCATTTTTACTTCCCTGAAGAGCCACATCCGCTCGGAACTGCTGGCTCAGTTAAAAACAGCTCACTGAATGATACCGCTTTCATCATTCAGGGTGACAACATCACAGATATAGATGTGAAAAAAATTATATCATTTCACAGATCACATGGAGGACTTGTGACGATCGCGCTGATGCATGTCGAAAATCCGTCGCAGTTTGGCGTCGCTGAAGTGGATGAATGCGGCAGGATACTGCGATTTGTTGAGAAACCGGTGAAGTACTTCTCAGACCTCGCGAGCATCGGTTTATATGTGATAGAGCCAGAAGCGCTTGAATATGTGCCTGAAGGGAAGCCCTTTGACTTCGCAAAGGACCTTTTCCCCATTATTCTGGAGCAGGAAGAGCTTTACGGCTGCGTAGTTGATGGATTCTGGACGGATATTGGCACTTTTGAAGGCTATCGGAAGGCTCATGAGTGGATCCTTCAGAGGATGAAATCTGATATGAAATGCGACAATACAGACAGCAGTGTTAAACGCAGTGAAATTGATGGGTTTGTAGTCATCGGCAACGATTCAATCATTGAAAACTCAGAAATACATGGATTTGTCTCTATTGGTGATAATGTTCATGTGAAAAATTGCAAAATTCATGACTCTGTCATCTTTAATTATGCAAGGATAAGAGAATCTGTGATAAAAGTCAGCATTATAGCTGAGAAGTGCGTTGTGAAATGTGGGAAGATAGAGCAATCTGTTGTGGGTGCATTTTCTTATCTTGAGAACACAAGGCTTGTAAATGAGAAGATAGCTCCTCCTGTCATCATGCGATGATGCAATTGATGATGCGTTGTGATCGTGTGGTGATGTGTGTGGTGTGATGATGTGTGTGATGTGTGTGATGTGATGTGAGTGTGTGAGTGTGTGAGGTGGGGTGGGGTGATGTGATATGATATAATGATGTATGTGTGAGGCGACGGTGATAGATCATGCGATTTCTTGTCATGGGAGCGGGTGCTCTCGGCTGTGCGTTTGGAGGCATGCTTGCGGCATCTCATAATGATGTGATTCTTGTGGGAAGGGAGCGATTGATGAAGCCTATTCGTGAGCGAGGGCTGCTGATCTCCGGTATTTGGGGGAGGCATCATGTCAGGGTGAGTGCGGCGGTGTCTTCTGTTGAAGATGCGATTGAGCATATTGTTGGGAGGAAACGCAACGATGATCATGCGGACGGCGCTTCAGGCTATCCCGATGTTGTTCTTCTCACGACTAAAGCCTACGACACCGAGAATGCGATGAGGGACCTTATGCCTCTTCTCGCCCGTTCTCCCTCAACTTCTGTTTTGAGCTTTCAGAACGGCATTGGAAATGTTCAGACGATTGCGAAATTCGTCGGCGAGAAGCGAGCAATAGGGGGAATGGTCATCACAGGCTTTGAAATTGATGCTGGCGGAGATGTTGAGGTCAAAGTCACGGTGACAGCAGACAAAACGAAAATAGGCATGCTGAACGGAGAAATAACCCCTTTGATCTCGAAAATTGTTCATACACTCAACAGTGCATCAATCCCCTCAGAGGCTGTGCGGAACATCCAATCGCACATATGGGCAAAAGCATTATACAACGCCGCGCTCAATCCTTTAAGCACGATATTCGGTGTTCCATACGGTGAACTCGTCTCAGAAGGGCAGCAAAACGCATTGTTAATCATTGAAGACATCGTAAAAGAAGCTTTCGCAGTCGCTGAAGCGGAAAACATTGCTCTTTTCTGGAAAAAGCCGGAGGAATATGTGAGATTCCTGCGTGATGTTCAGATACCAAAAACAGCATCACACATACCATCAATGCTGAGAGACATAGAAAGAGGCAGAAAGACTGAGATTGACTTCATAAATGGAGTTTTTGTTCGTCTTGGAAAGAGACATGGCATCCCAACACCTGTCAATGAGACTATTGTGCGTCAGATCAAGTTTTTGGAGATGAGAAACAGCAGACGGGGGGATGATGGAGGCTGAGATGAAGGGACTCGTTGGGGCGTGTGAGAATTAAGTGTGAGAATTGGCCTATCCGTCAATCGCCTCTGAGGATTTGTGAGGAGCGTGTGGGTGGAGGATGAGAAGAAGTCCGAAAGGGGATAGAGAGATCGGCATCCTGATTTATGCGACTGATGGCGATGGAATTGGAGGCAGGCTCAAAGTCAGAGCGGAGGACTTCGTCGTAAATGAGATTTCTGAGATTGAGACAGGAGAAAAAGGAGATTACATCATTGTAGAAGTGAGAAAAGTGAACTGGGACACGCATATTCTGGTGAAAAACATCGCAAAAAAACTGAGAATAAGCAAGCATCGCATATCATTCGCAGGCACGAAGGATAAGTTTGCAGTGACCACGCAGAAGATGAGCATAAAAGGGGTTTATGAGGAGGATATCCGTCGGATACGCATTAAGGATGTTGATATTCGTGTTCTTGGCAGGGCGAGGCGCCATGTGTATCTCGGCGACCTCATAGGCAACGATTTTGACATTGTGGTGAGGGATGTCTCATTGCCTGCTGATGAGATAAGGAGAAGGATTGACCGCATATATGATGAGATTGGGGAGATAGGAGGTTTTCCTAATTTTTTCGGAGTTCAAAGGTTCGGTGCGGTGAGACCGCTGACGCACATCGTGGGCAAGCACATATTGCGGGGGAATGTGAGGGACGCGGTGATGTGCTATCTCACTGACATATTTGAGGGGGAAAGCGATGCGGCGAAGGAGGCTCGCAGAACTGCATCTGAGGACTTCAAATCGGCGCTGAATGCGATGCCCCTGTCGCTTAAATACGAGCGTGCTATGCTTGATGTTCTCATAAAGCGAGGCTGCACACAGCCTGAGGACTGCACTGATGATGATTTTATCGCTGCGATCAGGGTGCTGCCTCTTCATTTGCGAAAGATGTTTGTGCATGCATATCAGGCATATCTTTTCAATCTCGTGTTGAGCAAGCGAATTGAGCGTGGAATTCCGCTTAATTCAGCTGAAATCGGTGAGTTCGTCTGCTTCACAGACAGATATGGGCTGCCCTCTCTCAACGGTGAGAAGGTTGAGCGTGTCACCGCTGACAATGAGGGAATGATAAACATGCTTCTGAAGAGGCGAAGGGCATTTGTCGTCGCACCGCTTTTCGGACATGAGAGCGTGCTTTCAGGAGGAATTCAAGGCGAAATAGAGCGTGAGGTGCTGAATGCAGAGAAAATCTCAACATCTGATTTCCTCGTTGAGAAAATTCCTGAACTTCGCTCAGAAGGACATTTCCGCAGTATTGCCGTGCATGTGAACATTGAGCGCGTGGATATCGGTGATGACGAGCTATATGGTGACAAAAAAGTGAGATTCAAGTTTTTCCTGCCAAAAGCCTCATATGCGACTGTTGTCATGCGGGAATTCATGAAATGATGGACTGTCCGCTGCCAAGGAAGCACGCTGCCGAACGATAATGTGAGAGATAATGTGGGAGATAATGTATAATGTGAATGTGAGAGGAAAGTGATGAAATGCCAAAAGAGTAGCACAGATGTATGAAGGAGGTCACTCTCGCATCTCCGGCAAAAGCATGTTCGGTATGCCGTCTTCAATGGGGAAATGTATGTCGCAGTTCCTGCAATACAAGTCGCCTGAGATGATCTCGTCGTCGCTTCTCTCAAACACACTCAGTTCCAGATCTCCCTTGCATTTGGGGCAACACAGGATATCCATCAGTTCACGCTTCATCTCATTGTCATATACCCTATCTCCTATTATATTTTCATCATAGCACTTCTCCCCTCCTCTCCGCGCCTGATGCGACACGCATTCCCCGATTCCCACGCAGCTTTCCGCTTCATACCCATGCTTTCCGCTTCATACCCATACATACCCATACATCCGGGCAGGCGATGTCCGGGCGGCCACGGGCAATGCTCTGCAGACATACGATCCTTCGGATGTTCCCGCCGATCAAAAGTTGAAAAGCGGAGTCGCTGGGATTTGAACCCAGGTCATCGGGTCCGGAGCCCGATAGGATGTCCATGCTACCCCACGACCCCACACCTCTCTTTTATAGTTTTTGTCTTTTGTTTTACAGCTAATCATCAGATGTCAGATGTGGAAGGGGGAGGTGATGCTAAAGGACACCCCTGTCCCAAGGGTGATTCTGTGGGAGCGTTTTGGCTTCACGGGCTTGGACTGAGGTCACTGTGTGCACGGCGGTAGCCTTAAAAATGGCGAAGACCTCGTCACCCTCTTTGAGCCCCAGCTCCTCAAAAGCATTCGCAGTTAAAAGTGCTACGAGACCGTTCCGCAGCCTGACACTGAAAATGCCAGAACCCGCAGGCGTTATACTCGCGATCTCGCTGCGAATTACATTGCGTGCGCTTAACTCGCCCGCGCATTCAATCTTTCCATGAACTGATTTCAGAAGAACGATATCCTCGGGGCGGATGAACAGATTTACAGCAGTGCCACTGTCATATTTTGAGGGTGCGAAAATATGAAGTTTTGCTTCTGTGGCTTCTTCTGCTGTTGCTGCATTTTCGGGCGATGCTGGCGATACCTCTATTTCCGCGATTCCTCCTCTGTTATTCACGATTGTTCCTCTCAAAATGTTCTCAATACCCACAAATTCCGCGATCTCTGCATTCGCAGGTTTGCTGAAAATTTCACGGGGAGTTCCCACCTGCACTATTTCGCCCCGCATCATCACCGCTATTCTGTCTGAAAGCATTGCAGCCTCCGTCCTGTCGTGCGTTACATGAATCATCGTGATGCATTTTTTCCTGTTCAGAATCTTCAAATCATCCCTCAATCTGTCTCTCGTTGGCATGTCAAGGGCAGAAAGCGGCTCATCAAGAAGCAATATCTTTGGCTCAATCGCAAGCGCACGGGCTATCGCAACCTTCTGCCTCTCACCACCGCTGAGCGTCTCGGGGTATCGCCATCTCAAATGCTCTATTCCGAGCAGTTGAAGCACTTCCCTCACCCTCTCGTTCAGCCTCTCACATCGCTGACGCCGCCACCTCCAGCACCGAAACTTAGCCCTCAAACCGAATGCAATGTTCCCCTCAACAGTGAGATGCGGGAAAAGCATGTAGTCCTGATAAATGAATCCTATACCCCTCTCCTCAGGAGGGGAAAATGTCATATCCCTGCCATCTATGAAAATCCTCCCTTCATCGGGGAAGTGAAAGCCCGCAATTAATTCAAGTAACAGCGTCTTTCCTGCGCCGGAAGGACCTAAAATTACAAAATATTCTCCTTCCTTCACACTCAAGTCAACATTTTTTATTCTGAAATTCTTCCAGCGCTTGCTGACTCCTTTCAGCTCAATCATTTTCCCTCATTCTTCACATATTTCCGTTTTTTTCAGTTTTTTCGTGCTGAGTATTCGTAAAATGATGAAAATGAGAAGACAGATTGAGATCAATAAAACAGAAACAGGCACTGCATATCTCAAACCGAATGAGGTGAAACGCTCGTAAATCAGAACAGGTGCGCTTCTCGGGAAGGATGCGATGATAAGCACGGCAGAGAACTCGCTTATAGCACGACCCCAGCACATTATCGCACCGCTTAGAATTGAGCGAGATGCGAGCGGGAATGTCACCTCAAAGAATGTCCTGAACTGAGATGCACCGAGTGAGCGAGCGACCCTCTCAAAACGAGAGTCAACATCCTTGAAACCCTCCTTAGCAGCGTTCACAAAAAACGGAAATGACACAAACAACATCGCGACAACAATGCCGGCGAAAGCATCCTGAAACACAATGCCTATGCGATTGAGAGGAGCTCCTATGATGCCGTGACGCATGAACACACCGTAAATTGCAATTCCAGCAACAATGTGCGGAATCATAAGCGGGACATCCACAACACCCTCAATGATGCTTTTACCGAAAAATTCCTTCCTCGCGAGGAAGTATGCGAGAGGAGTTCCAAAGATGAATGCAATTAGCGTAGCAATGAAAGCAGCTGAAATGCTTATCCATATCGCTTCAAGCACATCCACATCCTTAGCTGCTTCAATTAACGCTGAAATGTCCATTGCTTGAGTGTAAAACATATTTCCGAGCGTGATACAGACGAATGCAATGAGGAAAATGCCTAAAAACAGAGAAAGAATGAAGATTTTCTCCCTTTTCATCCTCAACGCAAGCTCTGCGAACATGCTTACCTCCTCATCCCCAACTCAACATTCCTACCCAACACTCCTACTCAGCACTCCTCACTCGGCACTCCCCATTTCTCACTCATCTCACTCATCTCACTCATCCCGACTCATTCATCACGACGGGCAACAAGTGTCTCAACGAACTCAACGCCGAGACATTCCCCTCGCCGACAGCAGGCACAATCGGCTCTTGACCGCATTCTTCAAGCGTTTTTCGCCCTTCTTCGGACAGGACAAACGCAACGAATGAGCGTGCAAGTGATGGATTCTGTGCATTCTTCGGTATAGTAATGCCATAAACGATGGGTTTTCCTCTTTTTACATCTCCATCTGCGGTTTTAACGCTCACTTTACCGTAGAAATCTGAATATTTCACATCGCTCAGGTCTATTTGAGGTGGCAAATCAACAAATTTCAGGTTGTGTTGAACCGCAACACTCTTGTATTCAAAAGCGTAGTCAATTCCGCCCTGCTCAAGCATCGCAACGAGTGCGACAGATTTGTCCCTCACCGCCACTTTGCTCGTTTTCGGCTTCAATTCAGCAGGCACTTCAACAAGAAATCCGTTTTCAGATTCGTTCACTGTAATTGCGGTGTTCTCGCAGACTAAATCTTCAAATATTGAAGGGTCGTTGTGGTATATCTCCGCGAGTTGCATCACCATCAACGCTCTGTATCCGCAGGGGTCAAGATTGGGATTTGAAAATCCGAAAGTTACATCTGGAAGCCTCAAAATCTCATGCCAGTTGCTCTCATTTATCTCTGAAGAGTGCCTGCTTTTTTCCGTGTAAGCGAGAACGAGCTCGTTTCTTGCGAATTTTACGACAAAATCTGCATGCTCGGGGAACATCATTTGGGGAATGAGCGAGTAGTCTGCGACAGCGAGGACATCCGCTCTCCTGCCGACATCTGTCACTTGGCGGACAGCCTGAACACTTCCCATGCTCTCACGCTGAACATCCACAGGGAAAGAAGCCTCAAATTCCTCCTCTATTTTGCTGAAAGGGACTGAGAGGCTGCCTGCATGGAAGACCTTGATTCCATGCTGCCGCACATGAGACTCCTGTGAAAAAAAACAAAAAAACGCGAGAAATGCAAGCACAACACATGCGACGACCATCACAAGAATGCCCCTGCCTCCTCTGCTCATAACCCATCTCTTTTGTTATATCTCTCTGTCCCATAATCATAAATAATCATAACGTCAGTCACAGAACCGATCAGTTCTCAATCAGTTCTCCGTGACTATCGCAGTATCGTGACTATCGCAGTATTTTGAAGTGTATAATTGTGACGAATTCTTCCTCTTTCATCTTTCCGTATATCCTGCGAAGTGCATTGATGAGATCCTCCCTGCTTGAGAAGCCGTCCTGTATTGCGTCTGAAATGCTGATGTCGCGCAGCCTTTTCACTTCAACCGCCTTTACCTCCGCTATTGCAAAGGGTTTCTTATCTGCTATCAACTCAATGATGTCGCCTGTGTCGTATTTCCGTCGTATGCCCTTTCTCACAGTGGTTGTCTTCTCTCCCCTCAGTATCTGCTTCATGTATTTGCTGTCAAAATTCAGGCGCTTCATTTTTCACTTTTTTCAACTTTTTTCATGCTGCCTCCGCTTTTGCAGGAGGTCGTGCGTCACTGTTGTCCCGATGATGCCACTGCCAGATGGCGAGAAGTGCTTTTTGGAGTGTCTCATAAACCCTGCTGCCTTCATCTCTCCCCTCGGTTTGAATTTCTCTCTCTCCCTCATTTTTCTTGTTTCTCCTGTTTTTATTACTCTTATTACTCCCATTTCTCTCATTTCCCTCATTTTCACCCTCACTTTCCTTCACATGCGTTTTTTCATCCTCGCTGTATGATGGGCAAAGAGAAGATGTGTGCTGTGCTGTCGGTTGCTGTAATTCAATTATCTCCCACCATCTTTTCAGTTGAAGGCACTTGGCGACGACCACACGCTCCTCAATCTCGCTCAATTCCACCTTGTCCGAGCGGCTGTAAAAGGCACGCACGAGAGGTCTTGCTACATCTGCGATGTATTCGTAGATGCTTATGCCCTCAAAATATTTCTGCATGCGCTCCCTTTCAACATCACCGAACTCGCATTTTTTACCTGTGTCCCTCATGAGGCTGCGAAGCATCAGTATGGCGGCGTCAACATCTATATCTCTGAGCTCATCACACAGATATTCCGTCAGACGACTTACAAAGCAAGCGTTCGTGCGCTCAATGATGTCTGCGAAATCTGAATCAAGCGCTCTCAACACAACAACAGAATATTCGCCTGAGATCTCATTTCTTTGAGGCGTTATGTGCACCGGAACAAAACCGTTCCGCATCCAGAATCTGAGGAGCTCGGGAGATACACCGAATCCAGCGCCAACCCATTTGAAGCGGGAGGATGCCCATTTCAACAGACTTTCAAGTGCGAAGCTGCCTATGTGCCGCCTCATAAGCGATGGATGCGTTGCAATTCTCACAATTCTTATCCCGCACACCTTCGGAAATTCAGTGAGCAGATAGTGCTTCACCATGAGATCCGGAATCATCTGCCCCCTTGGCTTGAAATCCCCCGTCATTCGCTTTATCACCACATCATCCTCTATCCCTCCTTCAACCGCAACATGCAGCGAACACACGGTTTTTCCTCGCACACTCACGCGAAATGCAATATGATTGGGCATATCAAGAAGAATGGCAACATCTGAAGGGCGATTGCGGTAGTGTGCAAGCACATAAATACCGAAAAACTCCCGTATAGCGCGCTCATCATTTAGAATTTCGTCCTTATCTATGATCTCAAATGAGTATTCACGCGCAGAAATTGCGCGAAGATCATCTTCATCCAGATATGCAGGCTTCGCATCCAAAAGAAGCACATCATAAAGCCATTTCTCTATTGGATCTCCACATCCATACCTTATGGGCTCATACATGTGCATTTTCTCCACTTCAACATCTTCCTTCTCTATGGTGCGCAGGAATCTTATGCTGAACCCTCTGCCAGCGCCTTCGTATCCGTGGATTGTTGAGGAGAATATTGCATAAGTCACATTTTTTGTTATCTCCCTCAGGACGGGAACATCAATCGCAGATGCTTCATCAACGATTATAATGTCCGCAAAATCCTTCTCAACGAGCGCACGCCTCGGAATCACATATTCAACGCGCGCAAATCTCGTGCTCACCACGGTCGTCAGTCCATCAGAGGTCTCCTTGCTCCTGAATCTCCGCATACCCTGACGGAGGAGAGCCTTGCGAAGGAAAACAAAATATGTCTGCACAGCATTTGGAGACGGAGCAACAACTATTATGCGCACAGGCCTCTTGAGAACAGAATACATGCGCGATATCAGAAAAGGAGTGACTATGCCGAGCACAGCAGTCTTACCACGACCCCTGTCAGCAGTGAGAACCACATACTTCCTGGACTTCTTTCGCTCAAAAAATCTCTCAATAATCTGAAGAAATCGCACCTGATCATTTGTCGCACACAACTTGTATAACTTCCTCTTTATCACAGTGTTCTCAGGAATTTTTATTTCCTCCCTTGACTCCTCATCCCTCTCAAACTCATATTTCTTCTCAATTTTTTCCGAGTCAACATTGTATATTATCGTGCCTTCCGCGGAGAGTGTCCGCCTGATGAAGCGCTGATAGAAGCGAGGTGTTATGTCATCTATTGAATAAGGTGCGCTCACGAGCTCATAGTGCCATTTCCCGCGCAGTTCCTTCCACGCATCAACAGGCGGCGCAATCATGATCATTATTCCGCCCTCTGATATTGTCTCGATGATTATTCCGAGGTCGTTCGGATGGAATCCCTCGGTCAGGTCAAGGATTAGCGATGCGTATGTCTCCCCGAGCAGCTTCTCGGAATCGGCAAAATGCACGAATTTGCCTTCAAAATAGGAAGATGCAATATCCAGAAATTTTGATCTCCCCACTATAAGAAGCGGATTTTTTTTGTTTGAGTTTGAGTTTGAGTTTGAATTTAAATTTGAATTTGAATCCGTGTTGTTTCCTGTCTGCTCTGCAGATTTTTTCACTTTTTCATACACCTCATATATTTTCTTTGCGAGTTTTATAGTGTCGCTGTCAAGATGTGCTGTGCACAGCATTATCATGAACCTGTGTCGCCTGTCAATTGCATTTGCAGCTGCCCTTTCAATCTCCGCACGCAGCTCCCTGCTCAGACGGACCATATGTTTCACCTCCAGATGATGGATAAGGGCAATAAAAAACAAGCGGAGTGTGGATGCGAGTGAGATGGATGTGAGATGGATGAGAGAGGAGAGATCCGTCTTAATCCCTTGCGATTGCGCATATTCCACTGCGGAGCAGTTGTTTTATGCCGAAGTGTCGCATTATTTCCACAAATCTGTCTATTTTCCGAGGCTCGTCTGCGAGTTCAAATGTGAGTGTGCTGAGCGTGGCATCCAACACCCTTGCTCCGTAGGATTCAGCGAGTTGCAGTATTTCAGCGCGCTGCTCTTTTTTGGCTGAGACTTTCAACAGACAGAGGTCTCTGACGATCGCGTCCTCGCTGCTGAGCTCACGAACCTGAATAACCTCAATGAGATTGTTGAGCTGCTTTCTCACCTGCTCAAGTTCCCTTTCCGAGCCGTTTATAACGACAGTCATTCTTGAGAGTTTTGGTTTCTCGCACGGCGAAACAGTGAGCGATGTGATGTTTATAGCGCGGCGTGTGAACATTCCTGATATTCTTGCGAGCACTCCCGGATTATCCTCAACGAGAAGTGATATCATATGTTGCATCTCTCGACACCGATCATTTCTGTAAGTCCCCCACCGGGCGGTATCATGGGGAGCACTTTGTCCTCTTTCCCCACAATCAGATCAAGAACTGCAGTTTTTCCCGATTCAAATGCGTTTTTGAAAGCTTCTCTCAGGTCCTCAGGTCGCTCAACTCTCTCCGCGTAGCATCCGAATGACTCGGCAAGCTTCACGAAATCAGGTGTCACGCCGAGATGCGTGTGCGCATATTTTCGCTCAAAGAAGAGCTCCTGCCACTGACGCACCATTCCGAGATAGCGGTTGTCAAATATGCACACAACAACCTGAATGTCGTTTTCAATGCATGTTGCGAGGTCCTGGCATGTCATCAGAAAACTGCCATCGCCTGCAATGTCAACAACATCCCTGTCAGGACATGCCACCTTGGCACCTATCGCCGCTGGAAATCCGAAGCCCATTGTTCCGAGACCTCCAGATGAGATGAAATTGCGAGGTTTTTTCGTCATGTAGAAGTGTGCGGCGAACATCTGGCACTGCCCGACCTCTGTTGTGATTATCGTATCATCCTTGAGAATCCTCCCTATCTCCTTTATCATGCGTGCTGATAACATATCATCGCCATCTGTGTTTATGCAGCTCTCGCATATACGATGCATCTCCCTCACACGGCGCTCCCACTCATTTCTCGGGCTTGTTCCCCCTGATTTTTCAAGTCTTCGCTCAAGATTTCTTATGATTGCTGATAGAGCGGCCTTCGCATCTCCAACAATCGGTATGTGAACCTGAATGTTCTTGTTTATCTCAGCTGCATCTATGTCTATGTGGATTATCTTCGCATCGGGAGCAAATTGCTCTGTTTTCCATCCTGTCAGCCTGTCGCTGAACCTTGTGCCGACGGCGAGCAGCACATCGCATTCTGAAAGCGCCTTGTTCGCCGGATAATGACCGTGCATGCCCCCCATTCCAAGGCAGAGAGGATGATCTTCGGGAATAGCACCTTTTCCCATGAGCGTCGTCACAACAGCTGCTTGAAGCATTTCAGCCAACACACGCACCTCTTCAGACGCGTTTGCGCTTATCACACCTCCACCAGCAAGGATGACAGGCTCTGAAGATGCGACGAGCACATCAACCGCCTTCTTTATCTGCATTATATTCGGCTCGGTCTTCGGATTGTATCCGGGCGGCTTCACATGAACATCGGTATCAATATCAACCCTCTCAGCCAGAACATCCTTGGGCAGATCTATCAGAACAACCCCCTTGCGACCCGTGCTCGCGATGTAGAACGCCTGATGAATCACTTTTGGCAGGTCCTCCGTCCGCTTCACAAGAAAATTATGCTTTGTTATGGGCATCGTAAGCGTGAATGTTGAGGTCTCCTGAAACGCATCCGATCCTATCGCAGCAGTCGGCACCTGACCAGTGAGCGCGACAACAGGCGATGAATCCATCTGCGCAGTCGCAAGACCTGTCACCAGGTTTGTCGCCCCGGGTCCTGAAGTGGCAATACACACTCCAGTCTTCGCAGAAGCGCGCGCATATCCATCGGCTGCATGTGCGGCACACTGCTCATGCCTCATCAGTATGTGCCTGATCCCCTCCTCATCGTACAGCATGTTGTATAAATCAAGCAGCGCACCGCCGGGAATGCCAAAGACAACTTCAACTCCCTCTCCCTTGAGCCCTTCCAATACAATCTCCGCACCGCTCAGGTTCTTCTTCATTCTGAATCTTATTCGCATTCACACAAACTTTAGTTTTCTCAATCATCCGCCATGACCCTTCAGCCATGACCGGCAGGAGCCCGCACACTCAATCTCAGCGCTCATCTGATCTCAGCAGTGACAGCAGTGACAGCAGTGACAGCGGTGACAGCAGTGATCTCAGCATGCGGCGAAATTTATGAAATCATGAAGTTTTCGCATCGCCTCACCGCTCTCTATGGCATATCTCGCCATTTCAATGCCCTCCTGGAAGCTTTCAGCAGATTCTGCAGCGAATAATGCTGCTGCCGCATTCAATATAACAACATTCTTCCTCGCACTGTCATCATTATTGCTGAGTATATTCTTCAAAATGCGCACATTTTCCTCCACAGTGCCGCCTTCTATTTCTCCTGGTGATGCAGTTTTCATTTCAAAATCCTCAGGAGATATGAAAAATGTCTCCACCCTCCCATCAGCGAGCATTGATATTTTTGTCTTTCCGCATATTGAGACCTCATCAATTCCCGGAGCGCCATGAACGACGAGCGCCTTTTTCAATCCGAGAATTCTGAGAACCTTCGCTATTTTTTCAGTCATATCGGGTGAAAAAACCCCTATCAGCTGATGAGTTGCACCTGCTGGATTTGTAAGAGGACCAAGAATGTTGAACACTGTTCTGAAGCGCAGTCTTTTACGGATATCAGCAACATTTTTCATTGCTTTATGGTGAAAAGGTGCATACATAAAACCTATTCCAACGCGCTCTATGCATTCTTTTATCTTTTCAGGAGGCATTGATAGGTTGACACCGAGAGCTTCAATCACATCAGCGCTGCCGCATTTTGATGTGACTGAGCGATTTCCGTGCTTTGCAACAGGCACAAAACACGCAACAACGAACGCTGCCGTTGTTGAGATGTTGAAAGTGTTCAGCGCGTCTCCTCCCGTGCCACAGACATCAACACATCTATCAACATTCGGATGAATTCGCAGTGCAAGCGATCGCATCACATCCGCAAACGCCGCTATTTCGCTCTCTTTCTCTCCTTTCATCCTCAACGCAGTCAGGAACGCTGCCGTCTGAATTTCGTCTGCGCGACCTTCCATTATCGCACGCATGGCCGAAGACGCCTCTTCAGCGCTCAAATCTTCATTCCTCAATAACTTCTCAATATACACGGTGAGCATTTTATCTCCCTCCGTTTTGTTTTTTGTGAGTTTCATTTCCTCCCAGCTCGCAGCGCACGGTGCACACACAATCCACAATCATCTGAAAAATGATGTTATGATCTCAAAATTTCTGCGCACTTCCTCCCTGTTTCTGATGATATCACCGTGACCCGGCATCACAATATCGGCATCAAGCGCACGGACTCGCTCTATTGATGAGATAAGTGCCGATTCATCGCCGTATGGGAGGTCTGTTCTGCCTACGCCATTCAGAAAAAAAAGGTCACCGCATATGAGCGCGGAACATGATTTCACGAAGAAGCATATGCTTTCCGGTGAATGTCCGGGCGTGTGCAGCACATCAAGCCCCACCTCTCCCAAAGCATCAAAAACGATGTCCTCATGAAAATCAAAGCATTCCATGCGGAGAATTCGTGATATGTCCCTGAGCACATGTTTATGCTCTATCTGCGATGTATGAAGCGCAATTTTGGCATCTGCACGCTCTTTGAAAAATGATATCGCATCACAATGGTCGGGATGGAGGTGCGTTACCGCAATTATATCTATGCCTTTCGTGTCAATGCCATCATTTTGCATTTCTTCTGCTTTGATCTGTGCATATTTTCTCAGCCCGGGATCTATCAGAATTGTTATATCGCCTCTTATCACATATGTGTTTGAATCAAGAAAACCCTTCTCACGATACCAATACAGATTTTCATGCACTTTCATAGCCGCTTCACCCATTATGATGCGGACATATTTCCTATTATGGTGGAGACATAATACGATATGACGATGTGTGAGCTCTCAATGAGGGCTGCGATCAGAAGCAGCGGTACGATAAGCCTCACGAACACATACAGCCCTCTCCCCAGCTCAACCTTCAACTCACGCTCGTCAGCTGGCTTGAACACCTCACGGGCAAGTCTCAATCCGATAGCTGTGCTTATCAGAAATGCGGGAATCTCAAATACGCCGTGCGGCAGTATTAATATGAACACAAATTCATCATACTCCCTCGCGAACCATCCGATCAGGCCGCCGTTCAAAAATACCGAGAAAATCGGAAATATGCCTATCAGCGGTCCTGTGAAAATTGCCAGGAAGCATGTGAGCGTATTGTTCAGGAAAATAAGCGCGAAAAAAAGCAGGAAAACAGTCCATGGAGAGATATGCGGCATGTCTATAAAGCTGCTTATTTTTTTGAGAAATTTCGAGGGATTCTCAAAAAAGCTGTTGAACATGCCCGTATATCCCACCGCAATAGAAAACAGGAAAAACACAGCCATGAATGCAATATAAAAGCGGATGGAGCGTAGATATTCTCCCAGCGTTTCGGATGACATTGAAATTCTATTTGGCCTGATTAATATAATGCTGACGCTGCTGCGCCTGCCACTGCGTGTGGTGGATCCTGATGCCCCTCTGTCAGCTCAGCGCAACGGCACTAACGCAACAGCACCGTGAGGAGTTCGTCATCTTTCATCTCATCTGCTCATCTGTCCGTCGTCATGGGCATAGTCAGGCATAGCCTGAGCATTTGCATCATGATGTGCGGCTCAAAGTTTTTAAATTTTTTATGAACTGTGCGTTAATAAATGTGCGTGATGCGGCATGTCATGGAGGGAATATGTGCGGATGAATCTGGAAGGAGAGGACATGAAATTTAAAGATGCTCTCCACCTTTTCAGCCTCCCAACGCCAATTTTAGGGCAAATTGCAGATGAGATAAGGTATCAAAAATGCGGAGATATTGTAACTTTTGTCATAGATAGGAATATAAATTACACGAATAAATGTATTTCAATGTGTGAATTCTGCGCATTTTATGCTAAAAGGGAAGAAGATGTGTATGTGTTGAGTGTTGATCAGATAATAAGGAAGGTGGCTGAGGCTGTTGCTCTCGGTGCGACGCAGATATTGATTCAGGGAGGATTGAATCCTGATATAGGGATTGAGTATTTTGAGGAAGTGTTCAGAGAGATAAAGCGTCGTTTCAGCGTTCATCTGCACTGTCTCTCACCTCCCGAGATATATTTTATTGCGAGCAGAGAGGGGATAAGCGTGAGAGAAGCGCTCTCGCGATTGAAAGCAGCGGGTCTTGACTCCCTTCCAGGCGGAGGTGCGGAGATATTGAGCGAGCGGGTGCGCATGCGCATAAGTCGGAGGAAAATAAGTGCTGAGCAATGGTTAAAAGTGATGGAAACCGCGCATAAAATTGGCATACCTTCATCCGCCACAATGATGTTCGGTCATATAGAGACGAAGGAGGACATAATCACGCATCTTTTCAGGCTGAGAGAACTTCAAAACAGGACGGGAGGGTTCACAGCATTCATCCCATGGACATTTCAGCCCAAAAACACAGCACTCCAGCGCACAGTCCACAGCGCTGCATCTCCTGTTGAATATCTGAGGGTGCTCGCTGTTTCAAGGATCGTGCTCCACAACTTCAGAAACATTCAGGCATCCTGGCTCACGCAGGGCTTTGACATAGCGACACTCGCATTGTATTTTGGGGCAAATGATTTTGGAGGGACTGTTCTTGAGGAGAATGTCGTGACAGCCGCTGGCATGTCTTTTGAGCCTCCTGCTGTATCAGAAATAGTGCGAATGTGCAGTGCTGTCGGAAGACCCGTGGCACAGCGAAACACATTGTATAAAATCCTGAATTGTGATTTCTTGTGAGGCGACACTTGGTGATGCTTGGTGATGCTTGGTGACGCTTGGTGACACTTGACAACGCTTGGCAACGCTTGACGACGCTTGGTTTGGCGACGCGAGTTTATTTATTGAGAGGGAGAACAAAAGATAATGCAAGCGATTCTCGCACTTGATGACGGGACAGTTGTTCGTGGAGAGGGGTTCGGACACCCGGGCATCGCTTTGGGCGAGCTTGTGTTTGCAACTTCTTTTACGGGCTATGAAGAAATGCTAACAGATCCTTCCTATAAAGGGCAGATACTCATGCTCACATACCCTCTCATCGGAAATTACGGTGTCAGCGGAGATAGGTTTCAGTCAGATGGCATACAGGTTGAGGGTTTTGTTGTGAGGGAACGCTTTGATTCGCACTTTCATTACAGGAGCAAGCGGAGCATAGAGGAATTTCTCAGAGATGAGCGCATTCCAGGCATCTGTGAGGTTGATACGAGAATGCTCACACGCAGGATAAGAGAGTTTGGAACAATGAAGGCGTGCATCGTTTATGATGTCGGCATCGATTTTGGGCGTGAGGATTGGCGTGATGATGTGGAGGCATATATTGAGCTGGCGAGGTCGCAGCCTGACATATCTTCAGTTGACCTTATAAGCAAGGTCACATGCGAGAGACCGTATATGATCCGTGGCTCGGCAGATGCGGGCAGGATTGCACTGATAGACTGCGGTGTGAAGAGAGGCATACTGCGATCGCTGAGCCGCAGGAATTTTGAAATATTTGTTTTTCCAGCACATTCCTCAATTTCATCTGTTGAGAGCTGCGAGCCTGATGCTTTGCTCGTTTCAAATGGTCCTGGAGACCCAAAAATCGCGAGAAATGTCATGGAAATCGTGCGACATTTCACCGGAAAAATACCTATTTTCGGAATATGCCTCGGTCATCAGATAACGGCCCTGGCACTTGGATGCAATACCTTCAAGATGAAGTTCGGTCATCGTGGCGCAAATCAGCCGGTTAAGGATGTGAAAAGGGGGAAAGTATTCATAACTTCTCAGAATCATGGATTCGCTGTTGACGAGAATTCTGCAGATGGCATAGTTGAGCTGACACAGTTCAACGCAAATGATGGCACGGTTGAGGGATTTGAGGATGAATATCTCGGAATTTACTGCGTTCAGTATCATCCAGAGGCAAATCCGGGTCCTGAAGACACGGAAAAGATATTTTTTGACAATATTTTGAGGACCATTGAGCGATGGAAATGAGCATGGCGAAGTTCGATGGTGATGATGCATGTATGATTATGTTGTGGTTGTTGTCTCTGATGAAGAGGATGTTCGTGAGTTGGAGCGTCATCCTCCGGATGCGGGGAGTGCGGAGTTTGTTGTGGTCTCCGAAAGTGGGTGGAATGGAGCTGCGGGGAACGGTTTGGGAACGCTTTTTGCGCTTGAAAACGCATCTCAAAAAACAGGTGATGACCTTACGGAGGAGGTCAGGGAGCGGGGTAAGAGTGTTCTTGTCGTGCACACGGCTGGGGAAGGCACGAGGAATCTGCTGACGAGGGCCTGCAAGTGCAAGGCTTTCATTGATGTGCCTGCCGCCTCAGGGAGCATGAGAATACTTGACGGCGTGATCGCGCAGTTTGAGAATTTTTCAGTGGGTTCGCGCATTTTCGTTGTGTGGGGCGACCAGTTCATCTTCATTGAGGATTCTCCTGAGGATGTTCGAAGGAGCGCGCTGAAAACGCATGTCCTGCTTTTCGGCCTCAAGAAGGAGATCACCGAAGATACTGTGAGAAAATATGGAATTCAGATGGTGAGGTCGAGCTCCAGGGTGAGTTCTGAAGAAAAGCTGTGTGACATTGTGGATTTTGACGATTCCCGCGATTATGATGTTGTGCGTCGGAAAATTGAGCGCATGGGTGGAGAAGCGCTTGTGAACATGGGCATATTCATGATGAGCGGCACGATTGCATCATGCATGAGAGATGTTTTCAGCGATGAACTCCGTCGCAGGGCGGGTAAATTCAACTCAGATGAGCTCTGGCAGATGCTTGTCTGTCTATCATCGCGGCGAATGGCTGCGAGCGCTGGAAATGAATGGCTGAGAGAGCGTGCAGAGGAGATTTTCAGGCGTCGTTGTGAGGAGTGGAACCGTGAGGACATCTCACTTATAAGCAGTTTTCCGTTGAGCGATCACACAGTTTGGCTTGATTTCGGGACGAACCGCAGTTATTATGAGAGTCTGATGCTTCTTATTGAGAGTTCCCGGTTGAGGAATTTTCTAGGTGTTGAATGTGCCACAGCAGGATGTGCCGCAGCAGGAGGAGCAGGCGCCGATGTTGAGGATTGTGTGCTTGTGAATGCGAACATACGCAGCGGATCTCTTGTGAGAAGTGTTGTATCAAATGCGGAGGCATCGCATGCGCGTCTGATGAGGACATGCATGTTGAACGCGGTGATTAACGATGTCGTTGCTGAGGACAGCGTCATATACGGTGTTGTTGATCACAGCTCAATGCGCATAAGAGGCAAAATTGTTGCGGATGTCTTTCATCCCGAAGAGGGCAGGATAAGGCTTGAAATGGGAATAGGCGACGAAACAGCATTGCCCAAAGAGAGATGGTGGCACTCAAGGATACTGAGAAACACATTCTCGCTTCGTGAGGTTGCGGAAATGATGAAGGGCGTATCGCTTTATGATATGAGAGATATGCGAAGGCGCATTGTTGAAGTTGCGCGTGCCGCTGCTGCGGGAGACGCTGATGCTCTTAACAGACTTTTTGAAGACAAAAGAACGAGCATACCACTTCTCAAAATGGCACTTCGTGGCGATTCGCTCGGAAAAGAATGCATAAACAAAGGATTGCGAGATTTTCTGCGTGAAAAACTCAGATCTGTGAACAAACCACTCAAAGTTGAGCATTTCATAGAGGAAAAGCCATGGGGATATGAGCTGTGGTGCGCATCTCCAAGAAACACATGTGAGATCGAAGTTGATGATTGCAGGTTCCGCATGAGGATTGAGGAGCTCGCATATCTGTTTGAATCATTCGGAAATGACAGTGGCAGGTTTCCTCTTATCGCAAAGATAATAAAAGCAGATGAAAACCTCTCCGTGCAGGTGCATCCCGACGATGAGTACGCAAGACGCACAGGTGATTTCGGGAAAGATGAGGCGTGGGTTGTAATTGAGTCATCTGAAGATGCGAAGATTTTTGTCGGATTCAACCGCAATGAGAACAGGGAGTCATTTGAAAGAGCGATTCGCACAGGCGAAATTCTGTCTCATCTCAATGAGTACGATGCAAAACGCGGCGATGTCTTTCATATTCCAGCGGGCACCATTCATGCACTCGGCGGCGGCACAAAGGTTTATGAAATCAGCAGCGCATCTGAAAGGACATTCAGAATTTATGACTACGGAAGAGGTCGTGAACTGCATGTGGATGATGCGATAAATGTTTTGAAATTTGAGAAATATGAAAGGAAGGAAAGGCCAGTCTTACTGCGCAAAGCAGGTGAAAGTGAGGAGTATCTGCTTGTTGAAAGCGAGAAATTCGTGCTGAAAATGGTGAAAGTCCGCAATGCCATAGCGTTTGAGGAGAAAATATGCATAATCACATGCATTTCAGGTTCTGTTAAAGTGCGATCAGAGTCGGAAGAGGTCTCACTGCAATCAGGTGAATCTGCAATAGTGCCTGCAAACATAAAATTTGAGATTGATTGCGCTGGCAGCGCCACAGGCAGCGAAGTGTTCCTCGCAGTCGGCAGATAATAAAACCACGCAGACGCAGCGGAGGAGGATGAGATGGCGTTCTCCTGAGTCAAAGAGTCACAGCTGAGAGGCCCGGGAACATGATGAAATCTGCTCAACAAAAGCAGCCCGAGAAAAAAAAATTAAGAGGATAGAAGAGGTATTATATTCTATGCTTGCGATGGTTGAATAGCAGTATAAGACCGAAAATTGCAGCAATTGGCACTGCAATGGTCGTGAACTCCGGGATTTCATAGTTCCATTGATATTTCCAGAAAAAAATTCCGCTCATTTCCCAATCTTTTATACCTATATAACGCTCATCTACAAGCTCACCATTTATATACATGCGATAATTGTCCCATGGCACTCCATATCCTTGGAGCAGCGGATAACACCAGCCTGTGCTGTAATATCCGGATTCATTTGTGATGTTCATGTATCCAGGCCAACCTTTTAATTCACGCCACACTTCTTTTCCCAACAAGTTATGCTGTTTCTTTATTATGACCTCGTATCCCTGCAGTGGATTACCATTTGCGTCAGTGATGTATCCGTAGATCTTGAATGGGTCCTCTTCCTCCTCCTGTGCTGCCACCGTGCTCACGAACACCGCCACTGTAATTGCCACCATCGCAAGCACAATCAGGACGCTGATCCTCTTCATCAATTCCATCAATTCCCTATTCAACTTCACAACATATAAAATGTTGATGTACCAATGACATATGTCATAAGAACACATTGAGCAATTGCGATAAATGCGATGTCTCTCATTTCAAAAAATCAAATCAAAAAAGAAATTGAGGGGAATTGAGGGAAAAAAATGAAATGGGAGAATTCATATCCGCACTTTGTTTTTCGCTTCAATTATGTCTTCTTTTTTCACAGTCTTTCTTCCTGAGTGTTTTGCGAGACTGACAGCCTCTTCAGCAACTTTTCTCGCGTATTCCTCAATGATCTCAACGAGTGTTGTGCTTGCGTCCTCGCTCACTCTCTCCGCGCCGGCGTTTCTAATTATCCTTGTGACAGGCGCAATTGGCAGTTCCGCCATTTCCAGCACCAAATCAGAGTGTATTTTCGCTATATAAAAGCTTTTCGGTGCTCTGGACTTTCTGAGCGCATCACATCCATCTGCTCAAATTTTCCTGTGCCGAATGCTCAAAATATGAATGATCATATCCGAAAACCTGAAGAACTCGCATAACAGCAGGTATTATCTGCCGGCGCACATAATAATCTGTGTCCAGGTGAAACACGCTTCCATCAGCAAGTATTATCCTGTTACCTCTTATTTCCGCTGCTATCTCTATTGGAAACGCACGATCACTCGTCCTTCCGCCACCCTTCCTTCTGCCGCCAATTCCTCTCCCATCTGCTCTCTCATCTGTCATCTCCTCAACGATCACATAAGGTATTTTTGAGCCGGTTTCATAGATAAAATTGTGCTTTTTTGCAAGTTTTGCAGCAGCCACATGCGCCTGTTCGGATTCATATCTGCTTATCTGCTTGGTTAATGTTTTATAGATTGCGAGTTTTTCGATCTGAATCTCGCCAGCTATCAATTTTTTTATGACATCCTTCACATAATTTGCAGCTTCTTCAACATTTCTGCGTTTTAATATTATTTCTATCACCTTTGACTGCACTTCCTTCGCGAGCTCACACCAGTCACCACGGCGGACCTCAAGCCCTCTCACTATTATATCGCCGCTCTCTGTCAGTGCGGCGTATCTCTTTTTCTTTCCTGTGAAGAATATGACTTTGAAGAAATCCTTTATCTCAAGATCAAGGGGGAACTCATGAGAAATTTCAGCTGAGAGCCTTTTTGCCATCTCAATTGTTTTCTCTTTGAGACGATCTGTCAATTTCACGAATATGCTATCGGTATCGCCGTATATGACATTGAAACCCATGTTTTCCGCAATTTCTATTGCCCTTTTTATGATTGCCCTTCCCCATGCTGTTGTCGCCTCTGCGCATTCTCGCCTGTAGAAATGAGCGCCACTCCAGGCAGAGTATCCGTAGAATGCGTTTGTCAGTATTTTTATGCACTGCTGCTGCACATCAAGCATGCGATATTCCTCAGGAGATGAGACAGAAGCCATACGCCTTTTTATCTCACGACGGCGATTCATGAGATCTCTCAGTATTTGCTTGAAGAAGCCATCTGGATTTTTTCTGAATGCGTGATTGACCTCAGGTGCGATGAACACATCTCGCACATTCTTCACCTCATCAGGCGGCACAAATGTGTCTGGTGATATGTTGAAGGCGACCATTATTGAGGGATACATTGACGAGAAGTCAAGCGACACAACATTCTCATGCAGTCCTCTCACAGGAGGAAGGACGAATGCACCCTCGTATGTCCTGTTTTCAGAGCGCTTTGGCGGAATCACCTCCCCCCTTTTGAACGCTTCGGCAGTCAGCAACGCCTCCACCTGACTACCCCTGCCCATTTTGACGACGAGGTCAAGCGGATGGCGAAGCATTCTTGAGAGCTCAATCTGCAATGGAAGAAGCTTCTCCGCGATTTTCAGTGCTGAGAGGGCATCAGCAGTCGCATACGCGAAAAGTCTCTCACGCCCGTCCCCCGCAGTCCATATATCATAGATCTCGGCGGGCTTCAGATGCTCCCTGTCCTCCTTTCGCATAACACCGAGATACGCCGCAACATTTTCAAGGGTCTTCACCTTCACATCAACGAGATCACGCCTCGCGATCTTATACAGATCAACATTCAGAATGCCCGCTATGTCCACATCATACACAGCGCCCGAAGCGCTCCTCTCAATCCTCAACTCGCTGCCATCCTTTCCTATATCCAGTTTTATGCCATGTATGCGCGCTCTTTCCCTCAAATAAACCCAGTCAAACGCATCAATGTTGTATCCCACGATTATATCAGGGCGAAATTCTTTGACAAATTCAACAAATTCAGATATTATGCGCCTATCATCTTCTTTTTCTCCTGCTGTAAACAGTTTATTTTGAATTTCACCGCCTTCAATTCCGCTTTCTGACACTTTGAAAGCGCATGATATTATGATGATGCTGTCATGTTTTGGGGAAGGCATTCTGCCATGTGGAGCAGCCATCTCGCAGTCAAACGCGAGGATGCGAAGAGGAGGAAGCGCTCTCTCACCCATCTGAGAGATTTCAGATGCGATTAAGCCGCCATATGAAGCTGTGCATTCGGCGGTTATGCGTTCAAACGGCCTGATATCTCTGTCTATCATGTATCTTATCACATACAATATATCCGCCTCAAGTGCGACGACGTCCTCATTTACGGCTTCACGCAACACAGGCACATCTTTCGGATACTCCGCAATGACTCGCAATCCCTCCCTGAGGACACCGAAAATTCTGCGATGACATATCTCAACACGCTTTGCCTTTATCACATCTGCTCCTTTCCTCACACATATGTGTTCAACAATCTCCTTCTTCCTCAAAATATCCGCGTGTGCAACCTCTTCTCTCGCATCTTCAAAATAAATGCGCGGGAACACATAGAAATATGGTTCAAATGTTTTGTCAAATATGACAAAATCCTCTCCAGAATCACTTTTGCACCATAACCTGACCAATGCTCTTTTTTTCCCGTTTTCATGCACGGTTATGTAATCCACATCAATCAGAAAACCCTCCTTGCGCATTTTCTTCATCCTCCTCCCGATCCTCCGCGAGTTGAAGTGTGAGATGAGTGTGAGGTGGGCACAACAAAAAATATGAGATGTGGCAATATCTTTTTGTCGTCAATGCTTTCGCAGGAAAAGCGGCGGAGGGGTTGTTCTGTGAGCAGCAGTGACAGTGATATGAGAGCCATGAAAATATCGCTTGATATTGAGCTGAAAGACATTCCCGGTCAGCTTGTGCATGCGTTGAAGCCCATTTCGGAGTTGGGAGGCAACATAATAAGTGTGCTACATCATCACAACCGCAAGACACCGCTTGGCAATATACCGGTGCAGGTTGTGTTTGAGATAGACGAGAGAAATGTTGAAACTCTCGTGCAGCGTTTGAAGAGGAGAGGTGTGAGTGTGCTGCGCGTCGGCAGAGAGCGCCTGAGGTCGTCCAAGATTGTCATTCTCATAGGTCATATAGTTCATTCTGACATACGGGATCTGATAGACAGCATAGACAGCACAGGATTTGCAGAAGTTGTCAAACTTTCACTTGAAATGCCAGCAATTGATATGAAATCATCTGCATCTCTCACAATAAGTGCTGTAAATGAAGATAAGCTGAATGAGGCAATGGAGATATTGGGAGATGTTGCCCGCAAAAAGGGTATCATGATGATATCTCCCATCTGACGGGGTGATGCTGTGTGCGTCAGTCTGGAAAGGTGGTCAGGATAACGATAATAGGCTTTGGAAATGTGGGCGGCTGTGTTGCTGAGGTTTTGATGAGGAGGAGGGAGGCTTTTATTCGTGAATATGGTATTGATTTTCGTGTTGTCGGAGTTGCGGATGCGAAGGGTGTTTTTGTCTCAGAGGACGGAATTAAATGGGACATACTTCGTTCGTTCAGGGAGAGGCACAGCATATCAAGAAACACGGATATGAGTGCTCTTGAGCTCATAGAGGATGTGGAGCACGATATAGTCGTTGAGGCGACGCCAACAAATTTGAAGAGCGGAGAGCCCGGACTCTCGCATATAATCGCTGCGCTGAGGGCATCTCGCCATGTTGTCACATCAAACAAAGGTCCTGTTGCGCTGAAATATGATGAGCTCATGAATATTGCTGATGCGAAAGGAGTTCAGTTGAGATTTGAGGCCACTGTAGGCGGTGCGATGCCTCTCATATCGCTCATACAAAACCTTGAGGGGAACGAGGTGACTGCGATAAAGGGAGTTCTAAACGGCACATGTAACTACATACTCACGAGGATGTATGAGGAAAAGATTCCCTTTGAGCATGCACTCAGAGAGGCACAGGCTCTCGGCATCGCGGAGAGCGACCCCTCTCAGGATATATCAGGCGAGGACACAGCTGTAAAACTCGTTATACTTGCGAACGCAGTGTTTCACATGAAAGCATCGCTTGATGATGTATCGGTGCAGGGCATCTCTGAAATAACGCCTGAAGCTCTTAAACTCGCTGACGACGCTGGATACACCATAAAACTCGTCGGAGAGGTTTCAAGGGAGCGCCTTGAAGTTGCTCCCCGCCTCGTCCTGAAAGGAGACCCGCTTGATGTGAGAGGAACACTGAACGTCGCAACCGTGAAGACGGACATCGCAGGCGACATCACAATCGTGGGAAAAGGCGCAGGCCCCAAGGAGGCGGCGAGCGCAGTGCTCTCAGACATGCTGAAAATATGCACGACAGAAAAGTTGCGGTGAGGGATGAGTGATATATTCACGCTTGCATGGCGCGACCTGCGCGAGAGAAAGGCCCGCTCATTCCTGACACTTCTCGGCGTTGCTGTGGGCATATCCGCGATCGTGGCTCTGATGAGCGTTGGCTTCGGCTTGGAGTATGCGGTGACAGCACAGCTCTCTGAAATTGCAGACACGATAATTGTGATGCCGGGAAAGTTCGTCCAGGGCAAGGGATACATGGAGCTCGGCAAATTGACAGAGCAGGACCTCAGGGACATAAAGCGCATAAGTGGCGTTCGTGAGGCTGCTGCGATGATAAGCGGGATGAAGACTGTTGAATTCCGCGGTGAGCGCAGGATAGTTGAGGTGATAGGAATTGATCCAAGGGAGACGAGTGCTGTTTTCGGTGATGTCGTCAATGAGGAGGAGGGTCGTGGACTGCGTGAGAGCGACCATTACACATGCACAATCGGTCACATTATCGCGAAAGACTATTTCGAGCACGAGATCAATGTCAATGACCGATTGAAAATAGAAGACTCAACTTTCAGGGTGGTCGGAATACTTGAGAAACAGGGTGGCTTCAGATCGGAGGTTGATGCCCAGATATACATACCTGAGAGGGATGCAAAACAGATAATAGGAAATGAAATCTCAACAATATTTGCGAGAGTAATACGAATTGAAGATGCAGAAAATATAGCTGACGAGATAGAGGAGCGAATAAATGAGAATCATAAGACAGAAAACTTCGCACAAGCACTCACAATGGGAAGTTTCATAAAACAGCTTGAGGAATTATTCAGTATTATACGCGCAGTTCTGCTTGCAATAGCATCCATATCACTCATTGTCGCTTCAACGGGCATTATGAACACAATGCTGATGTCTGTGATGGAGAGAACTCATGAAATAGGCGTGATGAAAGCCATAGGTGCGCGGAATTCAGATATTCTATCGCTTTTCCTTTTTGAATCGGGAATTATAAGCGTATTGGGCGGCATATCTGGCGTGATGATGGGCGTTTTTGGCGCGAATGTGATGAGTGTAGCACTTAAATCCGCTTTTGATGTTGAGATTCCTCCAGTTATTCGTGCTGAAGTCCTCATAGGTGGTTTCTCAGTTGCGCTTCTCGTGGGAGTGGTGTCGGGAATATACCCCGCACTGAAAGCGGCGAGGATGAGCCCTGTTGAAGCTGTCAGGTATGAGTGATGGAGGAGCTCCTCTTCAACAGCTTTGATTTCCCTTTTAGAGTATTAGACAAAACATTTTTAACAACATATTAACCACAAGGGACGAAAACCAGAAAAAGAAGTTGTTAAGTGGCCTTAGAAGAGCTGAACGAAGAGATTCGGAAAGGTTTGTGCAGAAGTCCTAACTTTTCTTCATCAAAGAGACAAGGGAGCAACTGTTCCTGAAGCAGCTAAGTGTAAGCAAAGTTATAGGTTATGGCTTGAGAACTGGAACGAAAAAGGATTGGGCTTAAACTTATGGTGGAGGTATTCAGAACTAACTGAAAAGGAAAAAGAAAAACTCAAATTGAAAAGAGAGATGATTGACTAAAGAGGTAGGAGAATTAATCAAAAATGAATTTGGTGTTGAATACAGCATAAGTATGTCAGCAGAATACTGATTTGGAATGAAATACTTAACTTATCAAAAGGAGAAGACCTGAGAATGCTGAAGAAGAGCTTAAACTTGATGAACTTGATTGGAAGAATGCAGGATTTCTGGATGAGACTTCACCTCAACTCATTTCAAACACTCAATGCTTGTGGTCATTCAATAAACCTGTTGTTAATCACCACAAGGCTTAGAGCATTTCGGTTTCTATGCAATAGATGGCGAGAGTGTCATAGATTTTAAGGAAAATTCAAAGAAGGAATCTGTATGTGAGTTTCTGGAGAAGATAAGAGAAAGGAATCCAGAACCATATCATTCTTGATAACTTCAACACTGGGCTAAGAAAACGAGGAGAGAAGCAAAAAAGCTGAACATAATTCTTGTCATCCTACCACCTTACCTGATCTGAATCCAATTGAGCAGATCTGGAGGATCATAAAGAGAGTTCTTTCACCTCTCTTCATTAAAACATTGGATGAGCTTAAGCGAGTCCTCTCGAATAATTTTTATGAGCCGACACAAAGAATTTGCAGAAAAGTGGATTAAGAAATTCTTGAATATTAGTTAAGTTAGTTATGTCAGATACTATAATTTTTCAATCTTTTGAATTCTCTTGATATATTCTTGGCAATCCCTATCCCTATTTTGACAAGCGCGGTGCCGCTGCCACAATGACGCCTCCTTTTTCATCGTCCATGATGGAATTGCCTGATGAAACAGATCGCTCTTACAGAGCCATTGGAAGCGGGATGTGGGTTATTTACTCTGTATGGCGATATTCTGTGATTGTAATTTCCTGGTGTGGATTCCTATTGTTTATCATTGTAAGCGCTCCATCTGGAGGTATGGAAGGTAGTGAAGTGCCGTGATCTTCCTGCGACAGGAGCGAGCTGGAGAGTGAGCCGGATGAAGACAGATGAGAGAGATGAGATGTAAATTATTGAGTGAGATATGATAGGGATAGAGGAATGCTGCCGAAGGATTTGCTTGAAGTGCGAAAGATACGGGGGAAGATATATCCGAGATTTGCCAGCGCATCTGATGTGGAATTGGCGGAAATCGTGATGGATGTTTTCAGGATGCATCTCGGCAGGAGATATGGAGATGCGATGGAGCAATTGAAATCGCTTGAGAACGCCTCAAACTACCGGAAGGTGCGTGGATTTGCGAAGGTGCTTGAGAGATTTTGCAGATTTGATATATGCACATCAGTTGATCCGATGAAACTGCGTATGTTCCTCTTTTCCAGAGGTTTCGTGACAAAGGAAGAGGAGAGAGAGAAAATTTTGATGCATGCTGCTGAGAAATTTGAGACAACAATTGATGAAATAGAGCATGCAATGTTCGCTGATATGGAGGAAGAGATGATAATATCGCATATAAACAAAATAAATGCATCGGATTTAATAAAATTTTACAATCTTTCTCTTTTACAAACTGCTCTGTTTGATTCTTTGAGGATGACATTCTGGACGGGTTCCAATTACAAAGATATTTTCAGGCGCATAAAATGGCTTGGATTGATGTATGACATTTACGAGGCTGAAGAGAGCGATGCAGCGAGGATAATGAAGATAGGAGGTGGGAGTGACGAGCACATTCTGCTTGTTGAGATAACCGGTGCAGCATCCATTCTGAAGATGACGCGCAAATATGGAACGGCTATGGCCAAGCTGATACCATCTGTCCTGAGTGCGAATGCGTGGTGGATTCGTGCGGAGATTCTTGATGCCAGCAGAATATACATGATGGAGATTGATTCCTCACGTGCTTTTCTATTTCCTAGAAATGAGGAGCATATCTCATACGATTCCTCTCTTGAGGAGGAATTTGCAAGAAACATAAGGGCTATAAACAGATCATACGAGGTCATAAGGGAACCCGCAATAGTGAAAGCGGGTAAGCACGCATTTATCCCGGACTTCGCTGTACGCATACGAAGCGATAAATGCGGCGGTGGCAGCGATGACAGCGATGACAGCGACGTGCGCGGGCATCATCACGACAATCGCGCAGCGCATCGCCAGGGCGAAGACAGAGCCGAATCTGAAAGGGAGGTTTACATAGAGATTGTCGGTTTCTGGACCCCCGAATATCTGCGCTCAAAGGTTGAAAAGGTGAGAAATGCGAGCGTGCCCCTCATCATAATAGCGAGAGAGGAATATGGAAGATTTGACATGGTATCTGATGATGTCGTTTTATTCTCATCAAAAATACCGTATAATGAAGTTGCACGCAGGATAGAGCGGAAATTGAGGGCGGAACCCCATATTGTGACTGATGAAGATGTTGTGAATCTGCGTCATGTTGCAGATGTGTATCTCATAAACATAAAAGATGTCATGGAAAAAGCGAAGAAGTGCGGATATTCTGTCATAGGCTATTATGCAGTGAGAAAAAAGATCATTGAAAGTGTGAAATCTGATATAGATGCGTTAAAAGAGCCCAAGCGTCTTGCAGAAGTCTCGGCAGTTCTCAGCAGATACGGACTGTCTCCTGACATCCTGCCGGAAATGGGCTACAAGATATGCTGGTCGGGATTGAACTTTGATGATGCAGTTGTGAAGCACTGCGATGAAAAAAATTATGAGAATTATGAAAATCCGATAAAACAGAGGCGCAAAAAACGAATCAGACGACATTGCACCGACGGCACACTCTCACAGTGGATTTCCTGAAACTGAAACTGAATGAAACCTGAAACTGAATGAAACTGAATAAAACAGAAACTGAATGAAACAAAAACTGAAAAATGGAAGCTGAAAAGCGACTGTTGTGAAGCGAAGTGTTTGAGCAGCATTGCTGGCGAGGATGAACGCCCGTTGGAGGATGCGACTGATGTTGCCATATGCGGCTGTCAATATATCTTTTGGGCGGGGATAGTATCCATGTGAAACGAATAATTTGGTGGTTGCTCGTTGGCAGTAAGGGAGGTATGAACCGCGCACTTATAATTAAAGCGCTTAAAGAAAGGCCATATAATGCAAATCAACTTGCAGAACTCCTCAATTTAGATTATAAAACAGTGAGACATCATCTGAAAATTTTGCAGGATAATGGTGTTATAGAGTCAGCAGGCGATAAATATGGTGTTGTTTATTTTCTATCCGCACATATGGAGCGTGAATATGAAATTTTTGAGGATTTTCTGAACAGAATGTGGGAGAAATTTGAGAAGGAGCACGGAAAGGGAGAAGAGAGTGAGAGGAAATGAGCATGTTGGAGTAATGTGTATCAGGCATGATGAGGCATGATGAGTGATGAGGCATGATGGCATGATGAGGATGGAGGGATAGCGAGGATGAGAAGTGTGAATGAGATGAAGAGGTGTGTGGAGTCGGAAGGATGTAGTAATCGCATGGACTTCGTGATAGACCGTGGTTATCTTGTGGTTTATCATAATTGTGGTGATAGACATGATCATGGACATAACATTGAATAACATTATTGCAGTAATTGGAACATTCACGGAACTCACATACTCGGCAGCTGCGCGGCATGGAATGCCGTTGATACATATAAAAGCGATTTTGACTTTTGGAAACCTGATATTACTCATATCTCTTCTATTTATATATCTGAAAAACTACGAACAGATGAAGTCAAAGTTTGCACTTGGGCTTGTCGCATTCATTGTTCTGCTCATCATGCATGCACTCACTTCAAATCTTATATTCTATCAATATCACAGATATCCCGTAATTGGATATTTTTCAGTGATGCCGGACTTATTTGAGTTCATCGCATTGCTCATACTGCTCTACATAAGCCTTAAATGAGAGCACATGCAGCATTTGGGGAAAATTTGGGAAAAATCTGGAATCAATTATGATGGGATATGGGCGAGATATGGCAACAATTCTGTAAAATGAGAAAGCTAATAATCATAATTTTTGAATATTTCAGTGAGGAATGGAAAGGAGGTGATGTGAAAATGAGGAAATTTGGAGGAATCATCGGAACAATTGTTGTTACTGTGGTGATTGCAACGGTGCTTTCAGGTTATGTGGTTTCAGCGCAGCATAATACAGTGCAGGGAGTAATGATGGGCAATGCACGTGGTTTGATGGGGCTCTGTTGCTCCAACGACATAGATGTTGATGAGATTCTTGAGGATGCGAAAAACACGCTTAATGAGAGTGAGGTGTTCGAACTCACAGACATAAGGGGCAGGGAAATAGGGATAATCATGTGCAACAGCACGGCGATAGGCATAATCTGCAGTGGCGTGGAGCTTGATGATGTTGATGTGGGCCCTCTGGTCGTCAGACAGAGATTCGGAGATTTAGTAAAGGTCCTCCTGACGAAGGACGAAGTTGTCGTCGGCTGGATATTCGTGCCATCCGTGCCCAAGTGAGGCTTTCGCCCAATTTCAGCTGCTCTCGCAACTCCATTTTTTTCTTTTTTTCTCTCTTTATCTCTCTGTTTCCCTTTCTGTTTCCACGCCCCGACAACGCAAGCTAAGCAAGCTCAACGCATGCTAATGCCGTGCATGTTGAGTTAATGAAAGCATTCAGGGGAATGTGATTTTTCCAAAAAATGGAATGACAATGAGATGAAAGACTGCTGTCACATCGCCCGGTTTCACTGAAAAGCTAATAAAAAATAGGCTCATGTTCGTGGATTATAGGAGGAAGATCAAACGGGTTTCATTGATAGTGTGTTCATCTGAGTTCCCCGCCGATCAGCTTCACCTTCATCTCAACCATCACTTCTGATCTCCCCATCGTGATGCTCCTCTCCTCGCCTTTCCCTCCCTTATTCCTATTATATTCTGATACCTCATCCAATTCTATACCAAATACTTCGTGATCTTCACATAGAAGCTGTTTCACTTCATGGGCAAAAGCACCGAATCATAATCCGGATTCAGTGCCGATTTTGCCTTCCTTCAAAATGAGGAAAATCTCCCTGAAGCTGATGATGCTCAAATGAGGTCTTTGTCTGCCGCACCCCATTCCGCACCCCATACATTTAAGGAACCGCAGTTTTGATCCCTTCTCTCCACCTCTTTTTCCTCAGAAACAATCATCTCCGGAAGTAAGACGCATCCGCTTCCATATCTCCTTCTCCTGTTACCTCAAATTCCCTCCCTTAAAACCCCCTCCCCCCTTTGAAGGGGAAAAGTCAAATAAATAAAAACGCAATAATATAAACAAATAAAAACAAAAAACAAAAAACAAAAAATAAAATAAAATAAAAAATAACCGAAAACAACAAAAAATCACATAGTTATAACCTGTTTTGCTTTTGAGAGTCCGTCCAGGAAGTCCTTAAGTTCGAGCGGTTCAAGTCCTTCGGGCTGGGATATTGCGAGTATTTTCACCCATCCCATGTTTGCGTATAGTGGAACGCCAGCATCTTTTGCCATTTTTATGAGTCCATCAAGCTCAACAGTCATATTGCGCTTTTCCATCTCAGCTTTTATAGCGTCTGCGCGGGCTTCAAGACCCGGGCTCCACCTGAGCTTCTTATCCGCGATTGCTGCAAGTGCCTCATCCATGAACACCACACACACATCCTCTCCAGCTTTCTTCTTGTTAGCTGCAGCGACAACGCAACTTATAAAAGAGTTCACAGTCCCGTCCTTACATATTATCACAGTTTCATGCTCCATTCGTCTCACCGAAATTGTAGATGTATGTCTTCAGATAAATATGTTTTGTTTCTGGACGCTCAGAAGTCAGTCATCACCCTGTATTGATCTATTTCTTCCTTTCTCAGTATTCTGAGAAATCTTCTGCATGCGCCCTCAACATCCTGTGCGTTTGTGACAGCCCTTCCGACAACCAGGATCTCTGCGCCTGCCCGCAGTGCGAGCGGTGCGGTGTCCTCGCGAATGCCACCTGCCACTGCCACGAGAACTTTACCAGATGCGGCATTCTTTATCTCCGAGATGTCGCCCCACGCATGCTCCTGCTCCACTTCCACATCAATCGCGCGATGCATCTCAACAACATCTGGAAAAGAACCGCCCATGCCCAGCCCACGGAGCAGCTCAGCTGGCGATGGAACATTCATCATGTCTATGTAAGCGTAAATTCCAGTTTTGTGCGCCTCTTCTATCGCTTTCTGAATTGTTCTCATTGCTGCAAGCCCTGAAATCACGACGGCATCGCCGCCCGCATCTGCGACTATCCTCGCCTCAAGGTTGCCCGTATCAAGCACCTTGAAATCAGCAACGACAAATGTCTCCGGTCTTATCTCCTTGACCCTCTCAACGAAGCTCACGCCATACTTCTTTATGAGCGGTGTTCCCACCTCAATTATCAGATGATCACTCTTCGGCAACTCACGCACAACCCTCTCCATTTTTTCCCATGAGGGAATGTCAAGCGCAATCTGCAGATATGGAGGGTCCCACAGCTTCGTCACCTTCATCCCTATGAGAGGATGCCTTGAGCGGTCTTTCTCATAAAGCACTTTCTTCACATCAGGAAATCCCTCCATCGCCCTTTTTACAGCGAGCTTCGCAGCTCCGTAGTTGTATCTGTATATCTTGTTGTAGTCCTTCGCACGCGGATGAATGAAAACACTCGCAATGACAACCATGTCCTCAGCTTTATCAGCCGGAATGATGCCCTCCTCAACCGCATCTGCGATCGCCTTGGCTACAGCGCTCTGCGCGGGACCGAATATCTTCTCAGCGTCCTTCATGTTGCGAACTGTCACTTTTGGAATGACGATTGTTGAGGGCTTTGTGGGCAGGTTGGGACGGATCACCGCGAGGAGAGGTGTGTGTCCCGCGGACAGTTGGCTCAGTGCATTTGAGAACGCAACACCCACAGGTCCGTATTTGCTGCCTATTATCAGGTCAACATGCGCAACCTCAGCACCCTCTCCCACCAATGCCTCCCCAATATACATATATTATCACCGCTGCCGCTACCTGCTACTGTGCTCCCCTTTTTTATCAATCATATCAAGCGCCCTGCGAACCTTCGGCAAAAGCTTGTGCTCGATCTCCATCTGGTGGAAGCCGGGACGGGGTCCTCCCCCCCTCGTAGCTCTGCATATACGCGCATCTCCTATGGGAAATCCCCTGACCTTTGAAAATATGCCGTTCCTATCAAGCGCACGCAGCTCCTCAACGATCGCCCTGATAATGTCGGACTCCCCCTCTATGAGAATGCCAAAGCATGTGTCTTTCACACGAATGTCAGATGCGTTCATCTCGTCTATAAGCATGAACGCCCTGCTTTTTAACTGCTCAGGCGTCACATCAGAGTCAGGCGAAATCACAACAACCCTTGTCTCTATCATATCTCACGCCTCTCCGTCTTTTTTTGCTTTTTCTTTTTCTTTTTTCCCTTTTATTCTGTTTTATTCTGCGTCGCGGATGTCGCAGATGTCATCACATCACAGGACATCTCGTGGGAGGTGATGGCGATGGATGGGCCCGCGGAGATTCGAACTCCGGACCTCTCGGTTATCAGCCGAGCGCTCCGCCAGGCTAAGCTACGAGCCCATTCCTTTTTTGCACTCCTATATTATCTATGTGGAGCAGAAAAAATTTTACCTGCGGACATATAAAATTGGTATGGAAATTGTCGTTGCGCTGTGTGATCGTGAGCTTATCGGCAGGACATTCAGGGAAGGCGAAATATCACTTGAGGTCTCTCCAGCATTTTACAAGGGAGATCTCGCATCTGAAAAGGAAGCGCTGAACGCGCTGAAGCGTGCAACTGTCGCAAACATAGTCGGCGAGAGCGCTGTGAGGTTTGCCATTGAAAAGGGATTCGTAGAACCCACAAATGTGCTGCGTGTCCAGGGCATTCCACACGCTCAGATCGTCTGGCTTTGACATTCTAAGGAATCAAATGAGAATAAAAATAAAATAAAATAAAAATAAAATCAGTAGATGAAATAGAACTTAAAAAATATGAGAATGAGGATGAAATGTTTGATGCAGTATGAAAACGATGCGTCAGCGCTTATGCGGGCATCCTCTCAATCAGGAACTTTGCATACTGTGGAAGCAGTGGAGCACCACATTTCGTGCATACGAGCGTGGGCTTCTCTATCGGTGCGCCGCACTGGCATCTCTGCATTCTTCCCTTACCCTCCGCGAGGAAGTCTCCTCTCAGGTGTCCCTGATGAGATTCGAGGACATGCTCCACCATCCTTTCCATAGCATCTGCTGCTTCTACAATCTCCAAACAGTACGGACATCTGGCTTTTGCCATTTTCTTCATATCACCTCCTTCCCATTCTTCTGTGCCTCCTCAGGAGGCTTCCTGCTTCATCCGCCATCTCAGCTGAGTTCGGCGTCCACAGGCATTCAGGGCAGCTCCTGCCCCTCATCGGATAACCTTTGTCGCAGGGGGTTATATAAACCTATCGGTTTTTCCCGCCTCTCGAATGGAGACATTTGGTAGACAGATTTGACATGAATTAAACCTGTTCTCTCAATGATTGATGTTCAAATTTCAAACAATAACATGGATCGTTTCTGCAGCAGGCACTTAAGGCAGTGCCTTCTCTTCTGCTTACGCCTCTCCTGCTTCGCAGCAGTTGACATAGATCCTCATCCCGAGCCTTTTTTATATAAAGTCATGAGGTAAAGTTATGAGGTTCTGACAGTCATGTGAGCACATATATTATCCACATTCAACATGCGGAATGACAATGACATGCGGAATGACAATGACGGGAAATCCGCATCTCATAGCAAAATAAATTCTTTAAAATAATCTTGTGGGAGTATGCGTTTGAATTTCACGAAAATGCATGGATGTGGGAATGATTTCATTGTGATAGATGAGTTCAATGTGTCATCGGAGGAATCGGCTGCTGCGGAAAGAGAGCTCTCGGAGATCGCTCGTGTGCTCTGCAGGCGGCGTTTCTCCGTTGGTGCGGACGGCTTGATTTTTGTATGCGACTCCGCGGAGAACGATGTGAGAATGCGGATATTCAATGCGGATGGCTCAGAGGCGGAGATGAGCGGGAATGGCATAAGGTGCTGTGCGAAATATGCGTATGATAAAGGCATCGCGCCGAGGAAGATGCGTGTTGAGACATTGGGAGGTGTGCGCATCGTTGAGATTGTGGATGCAGTTGGCGATGATGCGGAGGTCTGCGAAGTGAGGGTTGAGATGGGGAAGCCCGAATTCAAGTGTGTTCATGCGCCTTTCAGGATGGGCAGTGATGAGATCAGATTGACTGTGCTGAGCATTGGAAATCCGCATGCAGTGATGCTCGTTGATTCGTTTGATTTTGATGTTGATGCGATAGGTCGCCGGATTTCAGCACTCTTTGACGGCGGTGTGAATGTGAATTTTGTGGCTGTCAGATGCGATGACAGCGATGACAGCGATGACAGGAGTGAGATGAATGAAATAGCAGTGCGAACATATGAGAGGGGCGTTGGAGAGACGCTTTCATGCGGCACTGGCTCCACAGCATCCGTTTTTGCGCTGCAAAAGCTCGGACTTATAGACGCGAAAAAGCCTGTCAAAGTGCTGACAAGAGGATGCACGCTGACTGTTGAACTGCACAATGACACCGCATACCTGACGGGACCTGCTGAAAAAGTTTATGAGGGCGAGATTGCATCGCCTCGCTTTCGGCTGTGGCGGGCGGGCGATGATGCGGAATAAGAGATGTGCACGGGTGATCAACAGAAACAAAAGGCGGCAGCGCTTTATATTAAAAGATGAAGAAGGCGCTTCTCTTTGAGCCATTCTCCGGTGCTGCCGGCGATATGATATTAGGCAGTCTGCTGGACATAGGCGTTCCTGCCGAGAAAATAGGGGATGCGGTGTCCGCGTTGGGTCTGCAGTTTGATGTGCGGTCAGTTGTCCGCTGCGGGATAAAGGCGAAGCATGTGCAATTTCACGGTGATGAGAGGATTCTTTCATACGGAGATATGTTGCGTATGATTGAGGGAAGCGGGCTGAGTGATGAGATTGTGCGTGATGCGATCGCTGTTTTTGAGAGAATTGCAGAGGCTGAGGCGAGTGTTCACGGCGTTCGGAAGGAGGAAGTTCATTTTCACGAGCTCGGCGGGCTTGACACAATAGGAGACATTGTTGGATGTTCTATCGCATTTTCCGAGATCAATGCGGATGTCGTCATGAGCACCTGTCCATCGGTTGGAGGTGGTTTTGTCCGTGTTGAGCATGGAAAAATGCCCGTTCCCGCACCTGCGACTCTTGAAATACTGCGATCAGCGGGCATACCCTTCAGAGGAGGTCCGATAGATGCTGAACTCCTCACACCGACAGGAGCTGCGATACTCGCACATTTCGTCCATCATTTTGTCAATTTCATGCCGGAAATGCGCATATCACGCACAGGATACGGAGCTGGCAGCTCGGATTTTGCTGAGATGCCAAATGTGCTCCGTGCATCCATCGGAGAGATTGCGGACACCGGCTGCGGCGTTTTGTCAAGAGAATGCGTTGATCTGCTTGAGACAAATGTTGATGATGTCTCCGGAGAGATCCTCGGGAATCTCATAAATGTGCTTATGGCTGAGGGCGCGAAGGATGTGTCAATAGTGCCTGCAATTATGAAAAAGGGTAGAGCGGGGCATATAATACGCGCAGTAGTCGCACCTGAGGATTCGGAGCGCATTGCACACCGCATGATGATGGAAACAGGCACGCTCGGCGTTCGCGTGATGTGCGTCAAAAACCGCTTCGTAGCACAGCGTGAAATAAAGCTGATAAAAGTCCCATTCGTAACCCCCGCTGGAGATGCAATGAAAAAGATGGAAAAGGAAATCCGTGTGAAAATCGCCCGAGATTCCAGCGGAAATCTCATAGACATATCCGCTGAATTTGAAGATGCAAGGCGCATAGCAGATGAAATGCAAATTCCCGTGCGAGAGGTCATTCGCATGGCTGAAAACGCTGCAATGCGTGAGATAATGTGAGCAAGAGCAGGAGCGCTTATTATGGAATAACATATGACAAACATGAACAAAAGAGAAAAAAAAGAAAAAAATCAAAAAGTGAAATAAGTCATATCACCCTGAACGCCTTTCTCAGATACACTTCATCCTGAAAGCCATCGCATCCAGAACTGCATCTGTCCCACGATGAGGCTATGAAACCATAAATGCCTGGGGGCGCATCCTCGGGAACAGTCCAGTGCAGATATACGGTGGAGGTCCCGCCTGTTTCCATGTGTTCTGTCCTTTCAAACCCTATATCGCACTTCGTGCCGTTCGGATATACGACTGTGCCGTTCACATATCCCGTGCCTGGAGCTCCCTCGTTCGTCACATTTATGTCAAAACGGATTTCAGCACCCGGTCGCACGACTAGCGCAGTCGGCTTGACATCCAAAATATTCAACACTGTATGCGGAATGTATGAAACATTCACACAGATGTAATCCGTGGCGATGTAAGAGCGCAGTTTGAACATGAACCACCTGCTCTGCGGCGAGTTCTGCTCAACAGCGACGACAAGCATGCCATCATCATCTATGTAATTGCAGATGTTCTCGGTGATGTTGCCGTGAAGCGTTAGAAAAACATCTGTGCCTCTGTCAAGTTCGTCATATGCTCCGCTTGAGAAGTTCCATATGTAGAGAGTGGCGCCTCTCTCATCAGTGATATGAGTTCCCAAGCCTTTCCACAGCACTTCAACACGCGTTATATCCGGAACCCTTTCCTTTATCTTGAAATTGAATCTGTGTATCGCATAATTTCCATCTTTGCTCGTCCCATCTATTGCGGTCCTCCCATCATCCTCGCTTATCAGATTATACCCCGGCTGACTGAAAGAAACTCCCGGCACATCGTTCCTGCTCGGCGGCTTCTCGTCATGTTGCCTGCGATATGCCCATTTGTCCTCTCCAGCTCCCTCAGCAAAGTCATATACCGTGAGGTTCACAGCAGGCAAATATGTGAAATTCAATTCTGCCTGAGAGGACATACCTCCTTTATCGCAGGCTCTCACTGTTATTGTGTATTCTCCCTGTTTGTGATGTGACATGTTGAAATATCCCTCATAAACTGCTGTGCTCACATTTAAAGTGCGATTTAATTTCAATGTAAATGGATCAACATGACTTGGACCTGTTATGTTCGCATTCACATTTGATATATCATCGTGTCCGTTCATGTCACACAGCACCACCTCCAGTCTGACTGTCCTGTTCCTCTCCGGATCCGGATTTATAACCTGATATCCAGGATCAGCACTGTCATCCGGTATGCTCAATGATATGAATGATGGTGGGGTATTTGCCACATTAACCACAGAAGAGGCGGTATTTGACGACTTTCCGAACACTCCAAGACACGCAGCGGAGATCACCACAGATGCCAGCAACACCACAATCAGCAGCTGTATTGATGTCAGCGAGGCTCCAACAGCTGATAATCTCATATGGTCTATCACCTCCCTCTCATTTATTTCATTTTATTTCTCATATTTCAAATTATTACTCACACTTATCACACTTAGTATCATTATATTATCACATCGCTATACATTGTCGCATATCATCATATCCTCATACATATTATCACATCATCTCACATCATGACGCCGACTTTCATGCGTTCATTGCACTTTCACACGCTTATTTCACAATGATACTGGCTTGATACCGGCTTGCGGAGCACCCCGTCATTTGTCACGATGGCGCGCACGATGCTTCTCATTCTTCTTCTCACGACTTCTCCTCATTGCAACAGCCGATGCGATCAACACGAGGAGCAGTGCTGCGTGCGGATATGGCAGGATATTTGAGCTCCCGCTCTCTTTTTCTCCGGAAGAGACATCAGGAACAGTGAATTTCAGACTCTTTTCGTCCGTATTCTTGCCATCATAAGACACATATCCTCTGATTTCATATTCTCCACATTCTGTTATTTTGTAGTAAACCTGCATACTGCATTTTTTACCACGCTCAACAAACATTTTATCACTTTCAGCAAGATCAATAAGCGAGCCGTTATGGTAAATTTCGCATTTGAACTGTGCATAAGTGTCTATTTCGCCTGTGTTCACGAATTCCGCAATTATTTTCACCATGCGGTTCAAAAGAGGCTCACCCTCAATGTATATGCGGTTCAGCGTTCCATTTCTCGTGAGTGTTCCGAACGGAAGTATTTTGAACGGCAGCACATCCTCATACAGGACATCATCGCCGAGATACACAGTGACCTCGGCGCTGTAATCACCCTCATCTGTTGTGTTCCACGTGAGCGTGATGGTGTCCTCACCACCCGGATTCACGCCGAAGTCCGCCCTTTCAAACGAATCAACGAGAATGCCGCTCTCCTTTTCTATCCTGACATTCACCCTCGGATACGCCACGACATTTCCCGTATTTCTGAATTTCACCTCTATCCTCAGCGGAATACCAACTTCCGTATCGTAAATATGAACACTTTTCACCTCTCCTCGCAGTATCTGTGTTCCTGTCACGGATATAACAACGGTTGAAGGTATTTGTATAATAGCTTTTGCTCCCATTCCTTCACTTATATTGCCTCCAGACGGAACACTTGCGGCGTATATTTTCGTCTCATATTCGCCGTTCGGCACATCATTTTTTATCTTAAAGAGAACGGTTACAGTTGCTTTCTCTCCCGCAGGTATTTTTATGCGGTCAACGCGCTCCCCGTTCCTGTGAAATTCTATGTCGCATATGTTCTCAGCGCCTTCCGCGTAAAGTGCGAATTCTCCATCAGAATCGCCTGTGTTGAATATCGCGATCGTCCTCTCGTATGTGCCGCCTCTCAACGCGTCCTTCAACTCAATATGCGATGGCGAAATTCCGAGACCGATGCCTGCATGCGCAACTGAACAACTCATCAACAGCACAATCCCGGCAATCGCTATCAAAATACGCTGTTTCATCCCCCACATAGTCATGCACCTCACTCACATAACACGGCAAAAAATAGTGGAAAAAAAGTAAAAAAAATGTGCATCTGCACTTCCTCCTGTATCAGAGCTTCAGTGCGGCGTCGGCGTTAGTGCGGCGTTATTATGATCTCGCCCTCATACAAGCCCGGATTCGTTCCTGCTGGTATGTCGAGGAGGAATGTCACAGATGTGTATTCATTGCAGCCGAGTCCGACATCCCAGACATGTTCGGGCTTTATAACTGATTCCTCACCGGCTATGATCGCAGACATGTTCTCCCCGCCTATCACATTTCCAGCTCCGTCTGTCAGATCAGTCGCTTCAATTCCGACATCAACTGGATCATTGCCGACACTCGTTATCGTGCTGTTCACCACTGTATTGTTGAAGAGCTCCTCACCCGTCACATTTTCATCACCAGGATTGCCTTCAAATGCGACGGTGTCAAAGTTTATAGCGAGCGCCTTGAGCGAGAGATACTCAAACACATTTTCCACGCTGGCTGTCTCATTCTGACTGTCAACTGCTGTGACATTTACGGTGTAGTTGCCAGCAGGTGCGCACGGACCCATCTCAAAGACGCCTGAATATCCTGTGCAATCAATACCAGGATATACGCATTTGCAATCATCACAGCTTACATTCTCATCAGGCTTCAGCTCGAGTTCGGCAATCACATTTCCCTCTGAGTCCGTTACAACTGCAAACACATGAGTGATGTCCTCATTGCCGTTTCCATCGCACACGCACGCCTTCACAACCACCTCTTTCATTTCGGGGTACGGATTGGGCATCACCTGCGTTCCATCTTTTTCGGGATCATCATCAGGCTCTTCCCACTTGCAGCACACATACGGCGGCACATTGCCGACGGTCGCAATGCTCTTCGCAGTCGGCTCAGCACTCATCACAGATGGCACACCAGTTGAGAGCAGTGTGCCCAAGATGACAGATATCATCAATATTGCATACACCTTCTTCATGCGCATCACCTCCCTCCCCAGTTATTGCCCGATACATCGGGCATTCCCCACTATGATGAAATTAGTTTTTATAGATTTCTATCATCTAAATTGCCAATATTGAGCAATTTTGTATTGTATAAACAATATTTTAGGTTACATTATTTGATGCTGCATTATAATATGTATTATAATATATGTATAATTTTCTATTTGGAATTTTAACTTTTTTCAATCGCAGCAGTTTCAGTTGGTGTTTTCATCTGACTTTCTGTTGCTGTTAAGTCTCCTTCCGAGAGGAAGTGTGCATGTACAGCAGTGGAGGCTTGTGGTTATTTATACGCCGATTCAAAACTGATGAAGAACGAATGGAAATGCATATAAACTGTTGAACAGAGTAAAGGGTAAAATGAGGGAAGAATGATGTGTTATCTCTCTTTCTCAGATGTTATATAGATTTGTACAGCCATGCTGAGCTATCTTTAACAAAAATCCAAATCAGCTTGTCAGCTTGAGCTATGCAGATGGACAATCGCCTGCTCTGAGAGTTGAGCTGAGCTGAAGAAGAGAGAGCTGAAGAGGAGGGTAGAACACCAGAGCCAAAAGATACTCAAGCCATTTCAGTCAAACTGAAGAAGGGAGAGAATTGAGATAGTGAGAGTTCAAAACAAACCAATCTGGTTTCAGGATTGACTTTGACAGGAAAAAGCCGATCTTATCAAAAATCGGTGAGATGCCCGCACAGTTTGAAGGAAAAATCAGGGGGTAAACTGAACTGAAATCGGAAAGATTGTATTCGTGCATGTGGAAGATCAGCCCAAGCCTTTACAGCCAACTTGCAAATGCGTCGGAATTGATTCCGGTATGACGCTGATAGGGATAGGGTATGACGCTGATGGTGATACTCTGAACTTGATAAGAATAAACCTATCAAGGAGGATGAAAGAATCAAAATAAAGTGAAGGAAAGAATAAAATTAAAAGCTTATGAGCGGTTAAACGATTTCCTGCGCAATCTGTTGCATCAATGACTACGATGTTATAATTGTGGCTTCCTAATTCGGAACATGGCTTGCGGTAACTTAGCCCATGGATGCCTCCAAAATATTCCTCTCGGAAAAGGCTGAAGGAGCTGTTCCGTGCATACCGTTCCAAGTTCCCCAACGAAAGTCCTGCGCTCCCGCCGTCCAGCTTTGAGTGTTCGTGTTCAACCGCCTCGGAGGAGGAATGAATATGCGATGGGTCGTTCAGGTTCAATTCCATTCAAACGCAGACCTCCCCCTGTGTGAGTGTCCGTGCGTGTGAGTATGTGTAAGAGCTTGTCCGTTTGCGTGTGATTCTTCTTTGCTATGATCTATGATTAATCCTCTCTGTTTAATTTGCGCAGTGATTTCGTGAAAGGTCTCACATATGTCGTCTTCACGGTCATTGAAAACCAGGCGAGCCACCATTATGAAAGCAGATCCATGAGATCTGAAGGTTTATCTGATGATCCGCTGATGAATTTCTGGATGGTTGAGCAAGATGCACATCACGGAGGATGCTGTCAAATGCCAGTCTGCACATCAACCGCTAGGACGGGGCATCTTTTTTCCTTTTCTTGTTTTTACTCCTGCTGCATGCCCTCACGATTCTCGCTGCGAGTGCGCCTGCTGCCACGCCGTTATCTATGTTGACGACAGCCAGTCCCGGTGTGCAGGACTGCAGCATTGACAGCAGTGCAGCGACTCCCCTGCCGCCGATACCGTAGCCGATTGATGAAGGGACACCGATGACAGGGACATCAACGAGCGAGGTGACGACAGATGGCAATGCACCCTCCATGCCCGCCACAACGATTATTGCGGACACATCTTCGTCCAACATGCGCTCAAGCGGTGCTGAAAGGCGGTGAAGTCCTGCGATGCCAACATCATAGGCTGTGATCACATCGCAACCGCATACCTCAGCAACGACCCTCGCCTCCTCAGCAACACGCATATCCGCGGTGCCTGCCGCGATTATGCTTATTTTTCCAATTTTCTCCGAACTGTATGAGGGACTCTTCACAAGAACTGTGCGAGCGATTTTGTTGTGTTCAATTTCAAAATTCTCAGCATGACTGTCAATTGCTGATTTTATCGCCGAAACATCATCTTCAGATGCCCTGCTGACCAGCGCGAAGCCCTGTGAAGATGCAAGAGCGATCGCTATCTCCGCAACTTGCTCACTGCTCTTACCCTCCGCAAAAATGATTTCGGGTATGCCAGTCCGCTGCATTCTGTCTGTGTCAATTCTCGCAAAATCTCTCAATATGCGAACACATTGCCGCTTGCAAATGCGCTCATATGCCTCCTCAACACTCATGTCGCCGCTCGCAAGGCACTTCAAAGTTCTCAATATTTCATTTTCATTTTCTGCTGTTTCCCCTCTCATACCCCATCCGTTTTCCGCTTTCTCAAATCGTGTATGCAGCTGTTTGTCTTTATTTTGCCGCAGGATTTTTCACATATGGATGGTTTCTGCTGAAACACGTCCTGCTGTGCTGAGAGACCATAAGTGCCCTCTCTCCTTCTCAGCTCGGGTTATGATGTGGGGCGGGCTACCCGAAGTGAAGCCTTCGACCGCGGAAGGCTTGGGGCAAGCTCTGTGGAACTGGGAACCCGTGAGCCTCACTGTCAGGTGAGGTGAGGAGGTCACAAGGTAGCGTGAGATCCCCATATACTGGGAAGCTGATGTGAGACCAGAACTCCCCAGCAGTACTTGTCGGCGATTCAGCATGCGAGGGGAAAATCCTCTTCAGACGGTGGTGACGCTGTCCTGTTGCCGAGCTCAATCACTTTTGCATACAGAGCAGAGAGCTGGAGCGGTCCCAGCGAAGTAAATAAGTGATGCTGCCGATATTATATGATGCGCTCTCGTGATGCGGTTATGGTGCTGTCGTCATGCGTTTTTATGTTGTGCGCATTTGTATTTTTGTATCCTCAAGTTTTGTATCCTCAGGTATCATCTGCATCCATATTCACATCATCCGATGCATCATCCTCCTTTTTTGTCTCTGCCTCCTCCGCATCTGCGGCGCCTTCTGTTGGTGATGAGGTCTTTGTGGCGAGGATAGAGGGCGAAATAACTGAGGGCACATACATATACATATCGGAATGCATGGAAGAGGCTGAGCGTGTGGGCGCGTCTGCTGTCATCATTGAGTTGAACACTCCGGGAGGAGTTTCAGATGCGATGCTCAAGATAACAAAGAGGATACTGAATGCGAAAGTTCCCGTCATAACATATGTTGCGCCTGAAGGTGCGATATGTGCTTCTGCAGGCTCTCTGATTTTGATTGCTGGTCATATTGCAGCGATGTCCCCCGGCACGACTGTGGGAGCAGCGATGCCGCGCATGATAGGCATTGGCGGTGTTCAGGAAGCTGATGAAAAGACAATAAACTTTTTCGCGGGCCATTTCAGCAGCATTGCATCTGTAAGAGGCAGAAACGAGACACAGGCAGCACGCTTCGTCACGGATAATGATGTTTTAGATGAGCGAGAAGCATTTGAAAGAAATATTATAGATGTGATAGCGTGCAATAAATCAGATCTCCTCAGTAAAACGGACGGGATAACTGTGAGAATCGGCGGTGATAACCTCACACTGCACACAAAACATGCGGTTTTGCGTTTTTATGAGAGGAGTTTGCGAGTTCACATGACGGAGCTCATAGGCAATCCGCAGATGGCGGTGATACTGCTGATAATCGGAATTTACGGCCTCATATTCGGATTCATGTCTCCAGAAACCTATGTGCCCGAGATGGTTGGTGCGATATGCCTCATTCTCGCACTGTATGGTATACAGATGTTTGATGAGAACGTTCTGGGCATATTGCTCATAGTGCTTGCGGTCATCCTTCTGATCGCTGAATTTCTGACACCAACATTCGGAATACTGTCAATAGGTGCCGCTGTATGTCTTGTGATAGGCGCGTTGATACTGCCTGCTGAGCCTTTGATGCTCGGTGAAGGTGTGTTTGAAGGTTTTCTCTTCGCGGTTATCGGTATAGGCATTGTATCTGCATTATTTTTCATGTTTGCTGTGTTGAAAATAATATCTATACGAAGGAAAAAGCCCAAAGTAGGAGATGTCGTGGGAAGAACAGCGAGTGTGATTGAAGATATAAACGGCGAGAAAGGCGCGGTGAAGGTGAGAGGCGAAATCTGGAAGGCAAAGACACATGACGGCTCGCGTGTGCCGGCGGGTGAGAAGGTTGAGATAATCGGCAGAGAAGGTCTCACTCTCATTGTCAGGAAAAAATAAAAAGAAAAAGACTGCTCAACCGCACTGACTCTGCTGATGCCTCTTTTCTCTTTCAAATGATATAACAAGATGGTGCATATGGCAAAACAAACTAAAACACAAACTCATTTTAAATATAATGAGGTGAAACTCAGAGGAAGGGATGAGCAAACTTGTGTTGTGGTTTGAAGAGCTGAGCAAAGATGATACTGCACTGGTCGGCGGCAAGGCAGCGAATTTGGGTGAGCTTGTATCACGCATAAAGGTGCCAGTGCCTCCGGGATTTGCAGTTAGTGCAGAAGCATACAGATATTTCATTGATTACAACAACTTCGGGGATAAACTGAAAGAGATATTGAGCGATATAGATGTGAAGGATGTGCAGAAACTGAGGGAGAAATCTGCTGAAATAAGGAAGCTCATAGAGAGCGGTGATTATCCCGAAGATTTAAGGGATGAAATTTTGAAAAACTACGAGAAGTTGGGCGAGATAGTGCGTATGAAAGACCCATTTGTTGCTGTGCGGAGCTCTGCGACGGCTGAGGACCTTCCTGGTGCGAGTTTTGCCGGGCAGCAGGACACTTTTCTTGATGTTCGTGGAGGAGATGCTGTGCTCAACGCTGTGAAAAGGGCTTTTTCATCTCTTTTCACGCCGAGAGCGATAGCATACAGGGTTGAGAAGGGTTTTGCTCATGAGAAAGTTGCGCTCTGTGCCGTTGTTCAGAAAATGGTGAACAGCAGGACAGCGGGCGTCATGTTCACCATTAATCCCGTGAGCGGCGACACTTCTGTCGTTGTGATTGAGGGGTCGTGGGGACTCGGTGAGATGATAGTTCAGGGTTCTGTGCGCCCTGACAGGTTCTTTGTGCGGAAGAGCGATCTCTCCATAGTTGAGCGTCAGATAGGCTACAAGGACAGAATGCTCACACGCTCTGAGAGCGCAGGAACTGTTGAGAAGGAAGTTCCTGAGGACATGAGAGAGGTGCCATGTCTCACAGACGAGCAAATACGCAGGCTTGCTGAATTCGGTGTCAGGATAGAGCGGCATTACGGCACTCCTCAGGACATTGAATGGGCGATTGACCGCGATACTGATGATATATTCATACTGCAGGCACGTCCTGAGACTGTGTGGAGCGTTAAGAGCGCTGAAGTGAGTGTGGAAGCTGGCTCCGGCGTCTCTGTGAGCGGTGAAGTCTCTGTGAGCGGTGAAAGGGGCGGCGAAAGGAGCGGTGAAAGAGCTGTGAGCGGTGAGGGAAGGATAGTGCTGAGAGGGCTTGCCGCATCACCTGGAATCGCGCATGGAATTGTTCAGGTTGTGCGTGATGCCTCTGATATAGAGAGGTTTGAAAGTGGGCGCATCCTCGTCACAAGGATGACATCTCCAGACTGGGTGCCTGCTATGCGGAGAGCCAAGGCCATAATCACGGATGAGGGCGGCATGACATGTCATGCAGCAATAGTTTCGCGTGAGCTCGGAATTCCGGCAATCGTTGGCACGGGAAACGCAACTTCTGTTCTCAAAGATGGTGAGGAGGTCACAGTGGATGCGAAGAGAGGCATTGTATATGAAGGTCTTGTGCAGGTGGGCGCTGAGGAGGAGGTGCGCGCAGAGGCTGCAGTGGCGGCAGGCGTGAGAGAGAGGGAGGAGGACATCGCGAGGTTCGTTGTCACAGCGACGAAAATCATGTGCAATCTGGGCGTTCCCGACATCGCAGATAAAATAGCAGCGCTGCCTGTCGACGGTGTTGGGCTGATGCGCATTGAGTTCATAATATCATCTCACATCGGTGAACACCCTCTCAAGCTCATAGAGGAGGGAAAGGAGCGAAAATTCATAGATGCGCTCGCGGATGGCATCGCAATGGTCGGCAGGGCTTTCTATCCGAGACCAGTTGTGCTGCGTTTCAGCGATTTCAAGACAAATGAATACCGGGCACTGCGAGGAGGAGAGAAATACGAGATTGAAGAGGCGAACCCCATGCTCGGATGGAGAGGTGCATCAAGATACATAGATCCCGAGTTTGAGCCCGCTTTCAGGCTTGAGCTGCGTGCTTTGAAAGAAGTGAGAGATGAGATGAAGCTGAGGAACGTGTGGGTCATGGTTCCCTTCTGCAGAACCGTGCGTGAAATGGAGATGACACTGAAGCTCATGGCTGAGGAGGGTCTGGAGCGCGGCAGGGACTTCAAGGTCTGGTTGATGTGCGAAATCCCTTCAAATGTGATACTTGTTGACCAGTTCAGCAAGCTCGTTGACGGCTTCTCCATAGGAAGCAATGACCTCACTCAGCTCATACTCGGCGTTGATCGCGATTCTGAAAAGCTGGCACCGCTGTTTGATGAGAGGGATGAGGCTGTGAAGCGTGCGATCGCATATTTCATAAGAAAGGCACATGAGGAAGGATGCACTGTGAGCATATGCGGTCAAGCACCGAGCGTTTATCCTGATTTCGCTGAATTCCTTGTAAGATGCGGCATAGATTCCATAAGCGTGAACCCTGATGTGGTCATATCAACAAGAATGCTCGTCGCCCAGGTTGAGCGCAGAATTCAACTTGAACGCAGCCTCGGACTGCTTTGATGGACATTGATGAGGTGGTAGAGGGAGATTGATGAAGTTGAACATGATGAAGTTAAGCACTTTCAATAAATGGTATATCAAGAGGGTTATGGGGATGGGGATAGGGCAGGTTATAATGATAAAATCACATCGCTGAGATGCGTTGCGAGCTGAGAGAGATGCAACGGGCGAGAGGCAGGTGGAAATGTATCTGAAAGTGAGGGCAGTGGATGTTGTGAGGGTGCCGCCGGAGCGTTTTGGGGAGGACATTGTTTCGACGGTGAAAGAGCTGCTTGAGGAGAAGCTGGAAGGAAGGTTGGACAAGAAAGTGGGGATGTTCATCGCCATACTCGATGTCATAAGCATAGGAGAGGGACGCATATTGATAGGGGATGCCGGCATATACTATGAGACTGTTTTTGATACGCTCGTTTACCGGCCCAAGCTGCAGGAGATAACGGAGGGTGAGGTGGTTGAGGTCGTTGAGTTCGGCGCTTTCATTGAGATAGGTCCGCTTGACGGTCTCCTTCACATAAGCCAGATAACTGATGAGTATATTTCATATGATGAAAAGGGAGGCAGACTCGTGGGAAAGGAGAGCGGGAAGTCACTCACTGCCGGTGAACGCGTGAGAGCAAGGATTGTTGCGATATCCCTGAACGAAAAAGAGCCGAGCGACAGTAAGATCGGTCTGACAATGCGGCAGCCCGGTCTCGGCACATATAAGTGGCTCGAGGAAGAGAGAGCAAAAAAACAGCAGGAAGAGTTGAAATGACGGCGGAGGCTGCAGGAGGGCGCTGAAGATGGAATGGGCATGTAGAGACTGTCATTACATATTCAGGGATGTGCTCGTGTGTAAACGCTGCGGCTCAACATCAATAAGCAAAGACTGGAGCGGATATGTCATAATCCTTGATGCGAAAAACTCGGAGATAGCAAAAAACCTCGGCATTCATGAGAACGGCAGATATGCACTGAAGGTTCGTTAATGCTCGTATGAGAGTTGCGTGTGAGTGTATGTGCGTATGTGAGTATATGTGAGTATATGTGCGTGTATGTGCGTGAGTGTATGTGCAATGTAAGCGGTGTGGGAAATGAGGGTTGAGATATTGCGTGAGAGAGATAATAAACTGCTGAGGCGCAAGGAAATTCTGCTTCGCATTGAATACGATGATGAAAGCACGCAAGGCGGAAGCGGCAGAGGAAGCGGCGGAGAAATGGAGGAGGGAGAGCACGCATCAGCGACTGACGGAGAATCAGGTACGAAAGGAAGAGGGACCCCGAGCAGGAAAGAAGTGCGGGAGCTGCTCGTGAAGATATTCAAATGCAGCCCTGATGTGCTCGTGTTGGACTGGATGAGGCAGACATTCGGAAAGTGCGAGGTGCTTGGATATGTGAAGATATACGAGGATGAGAAGCGCATGCAGGAGATTGAGAGATCTCATATAATCAGGCGGAACTTCGGTGAGGAAAGCGCTGCATCGGCGGCATAGCGCAGCGCACAGCGGAGTTGATAGGAGAGGAGATGGAGGGTAGGATGATGAAGGCTAAGAAAGGTGCGGAAGTGAAGGCGAGAGTGCATCTCTTTTATGATGTCATTGAGGAAGATGGCATTCCCAAACTAAGGAGGAAGCGCAGATCATGCCCGAGATGTGGTGATGGCGTGTTTCTTGCAGAACATCATGACAGATATTCGTGTGGAAAATGCGGATATACTGAGTTCAGGTGAGCTGCCACCATCCATCAGCTCATGCAGGCTCACTTAACAAGTATGTCTCTCCTTTCTCCTATTGTTGTGCGCAATAGCCGACTGTTGTGACCTTCGGTGCAATACCCTCCAATATCCGGTCGTCGGGGTTCATGTATCCATATCGTATCGCGCTTTCCCGGAGATTGTGTGATGTGCTCGGCGATTTTGTTGATTTTATTCTATGTTGTATGTCCACCATCCTCCAATGATAATATTCAGTCAGATCGGATTGTCCTTTGCCTTAATCGGCAACCGTATTTCATTCAAATATCTGTGCCCGGTCTCGGGGAAAAAGATGGTATTGCGATATTAACACAAATCCACACGGAATCTTTGTTGCCTTTATTGCCCTTGAAGGTTATTTGTTAGTGTTGCCTTCCTCTGTATGAAGGAGTTGACTACTGATAATATCTGGAACACTATTGAGCGTTGTGTTCAGACGAGCAATGAGAAAGTCATAATTACCTTACACGCACTGATGGAAGAATGAAGCGCCTCGCTTCGCTCTGACTTCGCATAGCCACAGTGATTGGGATTTATTGTGCCATCGTTCTGTCACGGATCAAGTTATTTTTTTAATCGCTTTTATATATACACAAATGAGGGGCAGCAGCTGGAGACTGATGTCTTTATTGTTGATGATTTTGACTTTGCTGACGCATGTGGCCGGCGGTGTGGCGGCTTTTTATGGTGTTGGGGCGCCTCCTTCGTCACCCAAGGTGTCAGATCTGTCGCTTGATGTTTCCGTCGCGCATGGCAGCGATGCGGTCGTGCATGCGGTAGCAGAGGTGAGGGATTGGAGAGGCAATCTCACTGATCCTGAGGGATTCGTCATCACATTTGAAGTTGAGAGTGGTGATAAGATCATACGAAAGCGCGTGCAAACGGATGATAGAGGGATCGCAGATGTGCGTGTGATTATTGATGACGATGTGGCGGTTGATGACGATGAGGCGGTGGTGCGGGCATACTGGATCGGAAGCGCCCATGCATGCAAAAAAAGTGTGCACTTATCTTCTCATTCCTCTCATAGAAGAGAAGTTCCTCTCATGACGCCTGTATCAATGGCAGTTCTCATATGTGCTCTCTGTGTTATTGCCTCATTATCAATGAGAAGGATGAAAACGAATAAATGAATTCGCCTGATCTTGTTTTGTTATTTATTTGCTTTTTACATCTCTCCTCAATATATTATCCCTCAATGACGGGCCTCAATGACGGGCATCATGGGAAAAGGCATCATGGGAAAAGATCGATGGATAGAAAATGATATGAGGTGTGGAGTTATGAAACTGCGTTACGAAATGGAAAATTATTTATGGCGTGACTTCTGGAGAGAGGGATGGGTGATGTGACATGAAAAGGGAAATCGGAGTGTTGGTTGTGTTGATCCTGGTGGCATCAGCGATTTCGATGTTGTCTTCTGGGCAGCCTATTTCTCCTTCTCAGCCTCCTCCCGGTCCTGAGGTCTATGATCTTGAAGTGACTGCTGAACCGAGTGCAATTCCTGCTGATGGAGAATCCACATCAACAATAATCGCAACTGTCACTAATTACTCGGAGAGTCCTGATGGATATACGATATGTTTTGAGATTGCAGGAGACTCTTATGGTGCGCGCATATCTGATAAATGTGATTCAACCGATGAATATGGTAAGGCATACACGACGCTTATAGCGGGAGAAACTCCTGGAACTGTGACAGTTGAGGCATGTTGGAAGGAAGACGGAAGGAAGGTCTGCAACACAACAAATGTCACGCTGACAGGTGTGCCGAAGATAGTAAGTTGGTATAACAACATCACGGGAGATGATCTGGAGATAACGGTGAGAGATACGCAGATGATATACTTTAATGCAACTGCTGACCAGCCTGTTGATAAATGGCACTGGTTTAAGGATGACAGCGAAGTTGATTGGAACCATCCATATTTCATCACGAGCTGGCCTGAGAACACGCATGGAACACATCATGTGAAAGTGCGTGCTGAGAATGAGAACGGGACATCGTTGCCTGTCATATGGACAATAAATGTTGAGGATAAGACACCGCCGCCTGAGGTGACGGGGTTAAATGCTGAGATACTGAATGCGACTGCTGTCAGACTCACATGGGATGAAAGTCCAGCACCAGATCTGGATCATTACTGCGTTTATAAGGATTATGTGCTTCTTGAGAACACTTCTGACAATCTCTGCATCGTGACTGGATTGTTGCCAGGTGCTGAATATGTGTTTGAGGTTTCCGCAGCGGATATTCACGGAAATGAGGGAGAGAGAAGCGATGTTATCGTGCAAATGCCTTCGCCTCCCAACATAACATTGTGGTACCCATCCGAGGAGGTCGTGACTGACAAGGAAGGAGACAGCAGAGCGTTTGGAATAAAGGTCGACCAGACGGTTGACGTGGAATGGCTGATAAACGGGACAGTTGTGAAGAGCGAGAGCGATGTGAAAGTTTCAACATACGGGAATGAAAGTGCTGTTGTCGGTGTTTGGAATGTCACAGTGGTTGTGACGAATGTGTCCACAGATCTTTCAGACATGCATTCATGGACATGGGTTGTTGAGCCCGTTGCTCGTGGCGTGAGCCTCACAGTTGACGGCGGGGAATATGCGGAGAGTGTGGTTGCACCTGGTGAAAATGCGACATATGTTCTCACACTTGAGAACACGGGCGAGCGTGAAGACACATTTACGATTGCTGTTGAAAATGTGGACAATGCAGATGTGGCAGTGCTTGACAGATATGAAGTGAGTCTGCCGCCTGAAAATTCAACGAAAATCACGCTCACTGTTGGCGATGCTGATGAGGGCGATTATGTGGTGAATGTGACAGCGGTCTCTCTGAATGACACGGGTGTGAGAGACAGTGTGACGACACTCACAAAGGTAAGAGCGCCCAAACCGGATCTGATTGTCTCAATAGCGCTGAACTGCGGTCACCTGTTTGCAAATGAAACAAACAACATCACTGTGACAATAGAAAACGAGGGTGTTGCTGACGCTGGTGCGTTCAATGTGAGTGTTGACATATCAGGCGCAGTGAAAAAGGAGCGCGTTGAGGGACTGAATGCTGGTGAAAGTGTTTCCCTGAACATCGTTGATGATGAGATGAGGTACAGTGGCGAGACAGTTGAAATCGTTGCTGTTGTGGACTGTGATGATGATATAGATGAATTGAACGAGACGAACAATGAGCTCTCCATCTCCGAGACTGTTGTGAACAACGGATACAAAGGAAAGCGATATACAGGAGGGGAGGACATCTCCACATGGAAGACATTTGCGCTCAACGGCAGTGTGCTTTATTCCATAGGGGACAGCAGGTATCAGAGCGGCGATGGCTGGACAGCATACACTGTGAACTGGAGTGCGAGCGATTTGCCAGTTCCTGCGGGAGCGACCGTGAAGGAGGCGAGGTTGTTCGTGTATTACACATGGGACAAGGATAATGTGATGCCTTATGACATCAGTATGAAGTTCAATGGCGAAACAATTGAATTTGACAGGCATTATACGGACAGAAAGGGTTATGGCAGCTACGATTATCCGTATGGAATGCTCGCTTATAATGTGACTGATGCTTTCAACAGAAGCGGAAACACTGCGACACTCACGAAATACGACGGTTATGTTGCGATAAAGGGCATGTTGCTTGTGGTTGTGTATGCGGATATGAGTGAGCCTTTCAGGGAGATAGTGATGAACGAGGGATTTGACATGCTTTACGGTGGCGCCGAGAAATGCACCACTCCAGAGGAGGCAACTGCATATGCGCCTTTTGCATATTCAATTGATGATATCGGCAACAAGAGTGCGAAGTTGATAGCTGTGGCGCCTGGTGCCGGGTATCCCGATGGTCGAGAGGGTGACCTGATTTTCAACGAGCATCTCTGGAAGGATGTGTGGACATGTGCGGGCAGCTCGCAGATAGGCATAGCAGTGCGTGATGTGACCGCATATCTCAGCGAAATGGAAAACAATGCAGCGTTCAGAAGCAGCGAAGACTACATGGAAGCGAGCAATGCGATATTGGTGGTGGAAACGAGGGCTACGGGCTCTATCGTGGGTAGAATAACATATGCGTGCAACGGAACAGGAATAGCAGGTGTAACCGTTAATTTGACACGTGACGGAAGCGTAGTGGCTTCAACAACGACTGATAGCAACGGTAACTACACATTCACAGATGTTATTTCTGGGGATTACTACGTGAATGCCTCAAAGCCACGATTCTGGGATAATTCGACTGAGGTGGAGGTAATTGCGGGAGAGACTACAGAAGTGAATATGATGCTGTGGTTGAAAGGTGATTTGAACAATAATGGGATACCTGCGGACATTGGTGATGTTGCAATGATGTGGAGTGCTTGGAAAGGAGAAATTACCGCTGATTATAGATATGACCTCAACAATAATGGGATACCTGCGGACATTGGTGATGTTGCAATGATGTGGAGTGCTTGGAAGGGGGAGATCATCTTAAATGGAGGTGAATAAATGGGAGGTGAATAAATAGGAGGTGAAAAAGATGAAAGAGAAGATAGTGTTGTATGGATTGAGTGCAATTGTGCTGTTATCGGTGCTTGCGATGGTGATGCCAGCCTCAGCACAGGTGCAGATGGCGGATGAGTTTGGTGTGGAGGATGCGATGGGAAATCCGGGCGATTACGTGAATGTCTTGGTGAACATAACAAATGTGAAGAATGGACCAATTGTCGCTATAGATTTTGAGCTGATATATGATAAAAGCGTTCTAGAACTAACAAATGTTCAGAAAGGCGAACTTACTGCTGATTGGAGTGATCCTGAACGAAAGGGAGAATACGGTATAGGGATTGTTGGATACCCAAGCGTAGCGATACAGAATGGTGCCAGTGGCTCGGTGGTCAATCTTACGTTTCATGTCATAGGTACAGGAAGCACCGGAATGAACCTCAGTAACATAATTTTCTACAATACTGCTTGGCAACAAGGCACAGCTCCTCCGAAGAACGGAACGTTCAGAGTGGATGCGGGAGCACCAATCGTAATAAATCCTACTGCAAATCCAGATACTATTGTGGCTGATGGGATACAGGAATCGGAATTAAGTGTAACAGTGAGTGATGATATTGCTATTCATGATGTCACTTTAGACCTAACGCCAATAGGGGGAGAACTGGTACACATGTATAACGTCGGAAATTACATAGAAGGCGATGTTGTGTGGTGCATATTTAACTATACCACAAATGCATCTATTGGAACACCACCAGGGACCTATCACTTACAGGTAAATGCAACTGATTTGCTTGGAAACTACAATAACACGGTGAGTATAACATTGAATGTGACACAGCCACCAACGGGCTCTATCATCGGTAAGATCACATATAGCAATAACGAGACGGGAATTGCAGGAGTAATAGTTAACTTAACAAGAGGGAGTGTAGTAATAAGTACAACGACTACCAATGAAACAGGTTATTACAACTTTACAGATATCGACCCAGGAAACTATTCTGTGAATGCCTCAAAGCCACGATTCTGGGATAATTCGACTGAGGTGGAGGTAATTGCGGGAGAGACTACAGAAGTGAA
>JAOQIN010000049.1 GCA_026134085.1 Candidatus Methanoxibalbensis ujae | reverse complement strand
ACTGCTGCAATCAACGCCCCTGCAATCTTACTCTTCCCTTCCATTTCTTCTCTCATCACCTCCCTTCCGCTTTTCACGCCCTCTCTCACCTATCACTTACCTATATTTATATAGGAGCTATGGGTAAAGATGCGAAAGCACCCAGACCACTACATTGAACGAAGGATGCCCAAGTTACTCCGCCTGAAAGAGTTGTTCACCACACATGAACTGCACATTCTGTTAACATCACAGTGATATTCTCAACAGTTGACAATTTGTGACCGTTAACTGCTATGTGATATTGCTTCCGGATGCTGTAAAAGATATTAATATTATCAAAACTGCAATTTCCGCACTCTTACGATTTATCCACTTCTGCAAATGCTCCTGTCTCCTGAATGACCATCGGTAAAAAATAAAGCCGGGATGAAAGTCCAGCCCCGATTTGAGGTGGAGGCGCCGTGGTGGCAAGCGTGACTTAATGATGATTGAGCAGATAATGATGATTGAGCAGATTCCTTCTTCCAACTCTTTGCCTCTCAAAAGAGATGAAGAGATAAAAGAAAAAGGAAAAAAAGATAAAAAAAATAAAAAACAGGAGTTAAAACAGAGAAAAACAAAGCAGAGAGCAACAAGCCGCCGAAAAGGGATGGAGAAATCATTCACCGGCGGTTGCGTATATTTCATAAGGCATGATTTTCTTGTTCACTCTTTTTTTTCCTCGCAATTTGCTCACGAGATCAGCGGCTTTTTTCTTTTTCTCATATTCTTTTAATCGCTCCATTATTGATGATAGTCCTTTATCCTCATCCTTCACCTCAACTGTCTCCTCAGGTTTTGACTCTTCCACCTCAATTTCCTCTTCCACTTCCTCCTCCGCATCTGCTCGCAGGAGCCACGAAGGCCGTGTCACGATCATTGCATCCTCCGCTGCTGAATAACTCATTATTTCTTCCTCCCTCATCATATTATAGAATGAGTTTATCTGGATATAACCTTTTCGCTTCTGAAAGGATTTCACTGAGCTCATATTCAGATATATCTCCTATCTCACGCCTGTTCAGCATGAAAGGCTCATCCAGTATTATTTTTGCGTTCTCAAGGATCAGCGTTGACCAGCTGACTCCCCTCACATGTGCGCTGAAGTGCTTCAACATCTCCGCCCTGAAGAAGTCTCTCGTGTCTTCAGGCGCGTTCCTGAGCGCATATCTCACACGATCGAACAGGCGATGCCACGCCACCTCATGCAGCTTCTTTCGTGCGAAGCTGAGTGATTCCTTCGGCGAGAAAAGGCACTTGCTCTCCATCCTCTCCTTTCCGTCGTTCACATAGAAGAGGACACTTTCATCAAGCAATGCGAACTGGTTGCATATGTGTATGCCCTCGGATATTTTTCGTGGCTTATAGTTGACGAGGAGCGCGAGCTTCGTCACCCAGTCAATGCCATCTACGAACTCCTCCACCCTTCTCTCCGAAAACAGATCAAGCATCTCCTCAAACGCTTTTAATCCAATGCTCTCCCACTTCTGCTCCTCCCTGTCCTCATCCTCATTCATCTCCGCTCCAGCCGTTTCGGAGCTTGTGAGCATTTCCTCAATCTTGGAGAGATAGAACCAGAGTATGCCCACTGCATCTGTCTTTTCGCCGTTTTTGAGGTTTATGCGCCAGTCACAATCCTGCGTATCTGCTGAAATACGTTTGAATGTGCCCACAGGATCTTCTATTTCAGGAGCATCATCAAGATATCCGAGCTCAAACGCACGGATCACAAGAGCGTTGGTTATATCCCGCATGAAAATAGCATATTCAGAGCGGAGAGCCTCAAAGTGGATGTCGTGAAGGCGCCAGTATTTGAATGAGGCATGTGGCTGATCTCTCGTGTTGAGAATTCCTCTTGCAGATGTTGTTGAGAGAGAGGATTTTCGCATGACGAACATTGCTCTCGGAGATATCACGAATTTTATGCCTGTTTTTCCCATGACATCTCCCGATATCACATCACCGGCACCTGTGAATATTATCCTTGAGATAACCCACGGTATAAGTGCGCGCTCAACCCTTCTCCAGTCCTTGCATGCCCTTCGCTCGGTGAGGAGGTTTCCATGTGTTGCGTATGTGTTTGTTCGCACGCGCCTCTCCTCTTTGACAGCAGCTCCTCCTATACCGCTCAGTCCTGTCACTCCTCCTGCGATGCTTACGAAGAAGTTTGCAACATTGTTTTTATGTATAAAAACACGGTTCTTAAGCGCGAGACCAGCGCTTTTTGATGCGATGAACGCATATATCTCAGATGCCTTATCGTATGCTATTGCATCAAAAGGATCGTTGTAAGAAGGTGTGGAGATCTCAAGATGCCCCATGTCATTGTATATGCGGCAGCCGTTCTCACCGTATGAGTTTGTTATCCTGTGCTCATGCTGCTCCTGCGATATCTCGGTTGAAATGTCCCAGAACACTATCCTCGAATAATTCCTGCGGCGGAGCCCCTGAATTGCTGCATTCACAAGGATGTTGGGATTGAATGAAGCTGTCGCACTCACAGGATATTCCTGCTCAACACCCCTTATCTTGCGAAGTGTTCCACACGATGATATCGCTGACACCACCCACACCCTCCGCCCGTCATCTCGTTATTGATCATTCATCTGAGCGCATTAGGGCTTCATCATTCTGCTCGCTCTCTTTTATCTCCTCCACCTTTCTGCGTATCGTCTCCTCGTTCCATCCGTCAAGCTCATCAAACCGATATGTGCGGTTGTTCGCATACAGCAGGTAATCCAGATAGGGATTACGGGATATTCTGCTTCTGATCTCCCGTATTATCTCCTCCTCCCATCCCGTTATGTCCTCCTCATTTGTGAGCAGTCTGACGAGCACCTGTCTTGATGGCTCTCTTCCGCCGTGCTCCTCTCTGAGGAAAACAACCATCGCGTTGGGCATTCTCGCCAGCTCGGGATACCTCTCAAAAAGCATTGCATACTCCTCCGTGCCGGGACGCGTGAGCTCTATCTGCACCTTCGGCTCTCTTTTCATCGTTATCTTGTTCCAGTTCACAGCGGCGCCCTTGAACTCCTTCGCGAGCCTCATCCTCAACTCAGCTCTCGAGTCCTTGGGCGGGAACAGAAGCGCCTCCCCTATATCCTCGTCTGTCAGTATGCGCTCAACGCCTATGCGATCTGCGACACGCTCATACAGATCATAATCACAGAGGTTCGTGAAATCAAAGGATGCTGCTATCTGTTTCTCAAGGCGCTCGCTCATGATGTACATGTTGCGATAGTCAAACTTGCTGCGAGGACTGCATTTGTATTCAAACTCCTCTATCTCATGCATGACAACATACCACTTAAGCACCCATTCAACTCTGCGAATCACATATTTATCCTCTATCAATCCCTGACGGAATTTTTCACACAGTCTCTTAAATGTATCAAGCGCATATTTATCCCAATATGACACCTCTCTCTCCTCAAAAAGAGACTCTATTGGCTCAAGATAATGCGATTCAATGTAATCAAGTGCGCTCACTTTCCTCCCGTTCCTCAGTTTTATCCGCCATTCTCCTGAGATATTTGATGATATCTCCTTGAATGTCTGCAGGGGATTCCATATGTCATCCACATGCCTTATTTTTCCTGATTCGATCGCATCAAGCACATATGAGGTGATTGCGTTGTTGAGCAGTCTCGTGACTTCACAGCGCAGTCCCTCCCCCGATGTCACATGAACTCTGTATTTGTCCTTCGTGGTGAGTGGCTCGTCTCTTGACGACAGTATAGGCCATTGAGATGGAGATTCTGTGAACACACGGCGTGCGACCATAGCTTTTGGCGATATCACATATATTATGCCCTCTCTTTCAGCTATGAAGCCGCCCGCTCCGAAGAAAATCTTGCGAAGCACGAGGAAAGGAATGAAAAGGTGCTCTTTCCCGACAAACCTCTTCCTTTCTATGATATAGGATTCGTGAGTGCCCCTGCTGTATCGCTTGTCAAGCTCAACATTCGCCTTCCAACACTGTATGTGTGCGTTCTTTATCTTTCGCTCACCTATCCTATACTTCTTGTTCGCTTCCTCAACGCCTATCTGCATGTATATTTCTGATGCTTTGTCGTATTTCAGCACTTCAAATGCGTTTCTGCATTCAGGCGTTGCGATCTCAAGATGACCTCCCGTGCATATGTAAATGCGAGATCCGTTGCGCAGAAATCCATCGTTCCTTCGGCAGATCCTCGTGCACACCGCACGCTCGCCGTCAAAGAATTCGTAGTTCTCAAGCGCATGTATGACCTCATCAACATGATAAAACCGCGCATACCTGTATAACTCGGGGGATTCAGATGATATGCCCACCCTGAACTCGTGCTCAATACCCTGCCATCTGTTGAGATCTTCCTTCTCCATCCTTTTTTTTCTCCTCCTCCTGTCTCCCGTCACTTATCTCCTGTCACTCGTCACTCGTAACTCATCTCTTGTAACTCATCACCCGTCATACTCCTCCCGCTGTTGATACACCATCACTCATCAGCGCTGCTGTTGATACACCATCACTCATCAGTAGTGCATTCCTGTTTCAACCTCAAAGCTCTCCGTGTCAAATCCCGATGCGAGTATTTCCTCAGCTCTCCGCTGGACATACTTCTCAAAGCCCTCTTTCAGAAGTTCAAATGTGACACCTATCTCCTCAGCGCTCTTGTATTTCCTTTTGAGCTCCTTCACACGCTCATCTGCATTGAGCAGCGATGCGATGCCCTCCCCACTCCACATGTTCAACAGCTTCCTGTCCCTAACCATGCCCTCATGCACTTTCAGAAGCGTCCTCTCCTCAAGCGCCCTGTCCTTTGCATAGTTAAATATCTGAGCGATGAACCTTCCTGTTATTGTCTCTCCGCGCTTTATCCTGCCTATTTCAGTCTCAATGACCTCGTCCCTGAACATGTATTCAACGAGCTCATTCACAACATATCTGCGAGCGTCATCCTCAGAGCCTTTCTCCTCAACAAGATATTTGTCAAGAGGCACTTTCATCGCGTATATCTCGCATATGGCGAGAGCAGCCTTCTTATCCGGCTTGGGAACCTCTATGATCTTATCAAATCTCGCCCTGAATGCGGAATCTATGAGATGCAACCTGTTTGTCGCGCCTATGACAGTGAGATGGGGGTGGAGTGAGTAAAAACCGTCAAGTATGTCAAGCAGCTGACCCGTAACCCTCTCAGGCGCTCCTGATGAGCCTGCATACATCCCACGCTCCTGAGCGAGTGCATCTATCTCATCAAAAAATATGATGCCATAGTCGTTTTCACCCTCCTCAAGCTTGCGATTCGCCATATTAAATATCTCACGCACATTCCTCTCGGATTCTCCGAGCCACATGCTGAAAAGCTCTCCAGCACCAACCTTCACAAACTCACAGTTTGGAAGTGCTGATGCGAGAGCCTTCGCACACATCGTCTTTCCACATCCAGGCGGTCCGTAAAGCAATATTCTTCTTGATGCCTCGCCGAAAACAGAATAATCATCAGGATTCAGCATGGGCAATATTATGCTTCTTATAAGCTCCTTTTTCACCTCCTCAAGTCCTCCTATATCGTTGAAGCTCACACCAGGGGATTTCGTGACCTCATATCTCACGAACTCCTTGGTTTTGTAGCTCTTTTTCACATCTCCAGTGCCAGGCAGCATGCCCACTTTCTGCCCTTCCCTGACCATTTCGCGCTCTTTCTCATTGAGCTTCTTGTATATCTTCGTGTGCCCTCTGCCGGTTGCGATGACACTTATCCACTCACCGTTCTCCTCCCACACAGCCTCTACCTCGCCGACCTCAAGATTGACTGCGCGGTCATAGACCTTCGTGATTCCTATGGTGAATCCGTTGGGGCTGTTCTTGTCAGGTATCCTGCCTATGAAGACATACTTGCCCTCCTCTATCTTCGCAAGCTCCTCATCACTGAGCGGACCATATGGAAGAACCTTGAGCGCGCCGTTCAGATTCACGACAGCACCGTCATCCCTCTTCTCAACAACGAACCCACAATCAAGAGGCGGAGACCTTGCCCTGAATATGAGCTTCTCAAGGTCCTCCTTGTATGCTTCAACTTCCTCATACTTGCGCTTCAGTCTGCGATATTCACTTTCCAATCGCTCGTACTCATGCCTTGGCACATAATCGTCCATATCCATCTCCCCTTCTCCTATTTTATATGCTGCATGCTCCTATAAAAATGCTCGCTTTATCGCACCTCCCTCTCTCTTTTCCTGTATTTCCACTCTCTATACCGGAGAGATTTCTATACCGGAGAGATGTTACATATAGGTAATATAAAGGTATTGATAGCTGTGTCTGCGTATATTCATGACAGAGGAAGGGGGGCGCGTGAAGATGAGGAGAGAGAAAAGGAGAATACAGCTCACAGGCGGCTCAACATACATAATATCGCTGCCGATAAAGTGGGTGAAGGAGCTCGGCATCAAAAAGGGAGATGAGATGCTCCTTCTCAGATATGGCAGAAACACATTGCTTCTGATGCCAGAGCGCGGAGGAGTTGAAGGCGGAGATGAGCGCATAATGCGGAGAGTTGAGTTCAAACTATCTGACAGAGAGGGGTTTGAGGAAAACCTGAGATACCTCATCGCATTGTATCTCGTGGGATATGACGAAATAAAACTGCTCGCCGAGCACGGATTCAACGCCGAGGAGCGAAAAAGAATAAAGGAGGAGGTGAGAAAAAGGCTGATAGGCATGGAGGTGGTCGGAGAATCATCAACTGAAATACAACTGCAGAGCTTCCTCAAATATGAGGACTTCACGCTATGCGATGCGATAAAAAGGATGAGGGATATAGTGCTCGCAATGCTTGAAGACGCGCTGAGCGCAATTGAAAATCACGATATAAACCTCGCAAAAGATGTGATGGAGCGTGATAATGAAATAGACAGATTCTATCTTCTCATCGTGAGACAGCTTAAAGCTATTATGAGTGATTACGAACTCTCTCAGAAAATAGGCATAGGCTCGCCCAGAAACAGCCTCGGATATCGTATAATCGTTAAAAGCATAGAACGCATAGGCGACCACATCGAAAACATCGCGTTTCAAAGCATAATAAACGAAATTATACCCGAAGAGCGGATATCCATGATAAGAGATATAGGAGATCATGTGAAAAAAGTGTTTGCTGATGTGATGGAATCACTTTCTGAAATGGATATGAAGCGCTCAAATTCCGTGATTAAAGAAACAGATGAAATTGTTAAACATGTTGAAGAAGCTTATGAGAGTGTTTTGACAGATAAAGGAGATATGACAGTGAAAATTCATGTCCTCTCCATACTTGAAAGCCTCGCAAGAATATCTAAATACTGCGCTGATATAGCTGAAGTCACCATAAACATGTGCATTAAGTCGGCAGAAGAGGAGGAATTCTGATGACCTCCCGCAACAGCACCTCCCACAGAGCAACAGCACCTCCCACGGAGCAACAGCGGCACACCACCAAATGAAAGCTGCCGCTGATTTCTGGAGCGGAGAAGGAGTGTTATTATTTATATGGGCCGCTCATATTATAATGGGGGGGTTGAGATGGTCAACTCCGCCATGCGGAAGTAATTTTCCGAAGCAGGAACCTGTCTGGCGGTCGGGAGGGAAGAAAAATGCTCCGCTGGTGTAGCTCGGCCAATCATGTGGGCCTCTCGAGCCCACGACCGGGGTTCAAATCCCCGGCGGAGCACTTAAGCCGCTAGCGGCGCAGCAACGCTTCCTCAATAACCTCAACAACATCAAGCACTCGCATGCCAGTTGAAGCATCACGCAGGTTGCGCTTGCAGAAGGGGCATGCGCTCACAATGGCATCAGCACCTGTCTCAGCCGCCTCCTTCAATCGTTCGGACGCGCACCATACTGCAAAATCGTTGAAAGCGGATTTTACGCCGCCACCTGAACCGCAGCACCAGGCCTCCTCCCTCACACGGCGCATCTCTCGCAGTTCCTGCACAGCACCGCGCAGCACATCACGAGGAGCATCATATATGCGGAGATCACGACCGAGATGGCAGGGGTCATGATATGTCACAGTTAGAGGCAATTTTTTAAGAGCACTCTCGCCGTATATACGCCTGATGAACTCTGTAGCATGGATAAGCTCGATTCCAGCATCGCTTAAGTCGGCGCCCTGCATCGGATAATCAATTTTCAGCGTTTTCAAGCAGCCAGGACATGTGAACACCACTGTATCAGCGCCGCTTTTCACTATCGCATCATAATTGTGACGCACATGCTCCCTCACGATATCCGTATTTCGCTGACCAGTCCGAATGAGAACCGAGCAGCAGCACCACTCATCCTCAAGCACCTGATATTCAACACTCTCGTTTAGAATGCGCAGCATCGCATCTGCTATCTCAGGCACCCTGTATCTCGCGGTGCATCCTATGAAATAGAGCACATTCGCACCTTCCGATGGCCTGAGATTCCTGAGATCAAAAGATGCTCGCTCCTCTCCATATGCGTTCCTCGTGTTCCGCACTTTATCAGCAATCTCACGATGCACATCGCACTGCCATCCAAGAGCAGAGAGCTCACTGCGCATCTCCTCAAATATCTCGACGAGAGGAATCTCTACCTTTGACACACGACGGCACTTCTCATAGCATGCGCCGCAAAGCGTGCAGGCGAAAACAGCATCAATAAGACCTTCAGAACGATTCATACGCCCTTCAAGCAGTTCTCTGAATATCTCCATCTTCCCTGGCGCGTAAAATGCCTGAAATCCAAAGTATGCACCGCTGGGACACAAAGGGCTCCATTCCTCTCTCGGATGAAATGATGCAATGCTGCACAATTTGCACTTCACACAGTGATATATCGCCCTCATTATATCATCCTTCGTCAGACCGCTCATCTCTCAATCCCTCCTCACCATCATCATCACAATAACAGAAAAAGAAAGTTACAGAAAATCAGTCAGCGATCGCTGATTATCCTCCTGGAACAGCGATTGTATGTCTTCAGAAAGCATCTCAAGCATCTGCAGTGCATCGGAGATCTCATATCTGTGAGCTATCTGGATTGAGATATGCAGATATTTTGATATGTTTGATGCGTGCACTGTGAGAAGCAGATTGCCGCCGCATTTCTTGCATTTCCCGCTCAGAGGGACTCGGCGATATTTTGCATTGCACTGTGAGCACCGCACTTTTTGTGTGCCGAATGCGCGCAGATTTCCTTTTATATCGCGAATGAGATGGTTTTTTATGATTATCTCCGCAACTTCACGCTCATCAACTGAGCGCAGCATCTCAGCAAGGCGGAGTTGAGCGTCCATCTTCTCACTCATCTTTTCAAGCCGCTTGTATGCGGATTTAAGGCAGCCTGCCGTGATTGAAGATGTTTCATGCGTGTATCCGAAGCCATATGCATCCTTTCTCTCGTAAACACGCTCAGATGCTGTGGGTATATTGACATCCACAGGCTTTTTCCGTGAGAGCGTCGCCTCATAAAAAGACAGCGGATATTCATATGCAATTGACAAATTATGCGCCTCCTTGTCTATTTCCTTCGGGTTTATATAAGGGATAAGAAGAAGGGGAGCATCCATTTTCCCTCCTATTTTCTCAGGAAGGAATGAAACTGAGAAGTTGAGGAGAGCATCCATAAGAAGCATAATTGAATCTTCGTCTCCATCGCAGTTTCTTCTCTTCGCGGCATGAAAGAATGGATGTGCGAAGCACGCTGAAGCCCTCGTGAATCCTATTATCCTTCCCAGAATTCCCGCGGATGTGTGAGGCGCGAGTGCTATCACGAGCTTTCCTATGAGATCCTCCCTGCGATTGACATTGTAGTAAGGAGAAAGCCCGTATAAATGCGTGAGCTCATCATCGACAAACTCAGCCACACGCATGAGATAAAACGCAGCATCCACCGGAATTATGATGTCCTGCTGCTTGAGCTCAACCACCTGCGAGTCCGAAACAAGAGGATTGCCAAATATGTCACGCGTGTATCCGAGCTCCCTCGCCTTTTCAACATCAAGCCCCTCAACCTCCTCCACTTTGAAATGTGTAAGCGGCATGTTTGTCATGTCATATCGTATTGTTCCATCTTTAAACACGAAAACATTATGTTTTGCCCTGAGAATACCTTTCACTATATGCTCAGCAACCTTTTTCTTTGATATCAATCCAATAACACATTTCACATCTGGAACATGAATTCCCAATTTTTCTGTTGCTTGTTTGAACATTTCGTATATATTCACGCTTTTCTGCATCTTAACGGGCTCGGCGGTTATGTGAGATCCGCACGAACATCGCGGAAACAGGGACTCCCTTCCACATTTACAGCGCCAGACGCCTATCTCAACATCAATCACACGATTTCGCATAGCATCACGCAGAGACCTGTTCCTCCCGCCGAAGTTTCCGAGGGGAAAAAGCAGATGGGGTGCTGGCTTCATCTTCCGCTCCTTTGCTTTCTCCGGTCTTCCCATCCTCACGCCTATTCTTGTAGGCGCTTTCTGCCTTGTTTTAAGCGGAGTCACAGATTCTCGCAGGTTTCTGTGACTGATGCCCAGGCACTCCAGAAGTGCAGCGGGATTCTCAATGCATATGAACTCACGCTCCTCAACATTGAAAAGCGTGTTGAAACGCTTTTTCTTTATGATTCGGTGAGGCACAAGAAGGTTCTCAAGAATCGCTTTCACATTTTCATCGCTCGGAATCATGAGAACTCCGCCGCACTCTCTGCATTGCTCCAATATGCCTCTCTCACGAATATACGATGCGAGGAATTTCCTGTCTTCAGCTGAGATGTCTTCCCAGAGATAGGTGTATGCTGGATGCAGATGCATATCATACCTGCGCGATATCTCTATCGCTTCCTTCATCCCGGGAACACGCTTCTCGCGCAATAACGCCGCGACAACACCGGTTGAATCCTCTTTATTGAGATGAGCATCATAATGAGCGCAGTCAGAATTCAGTTTTTCTTTCAGTTCAAGCAGCCACCATTCGTGGCAGTATGCAGCGGGTTCCAGTCTCCTGCCGTTTTCAAGGAAATCACCGAAGTCGACGAGAATCTCACCGAGGTCAACAATCTCTGATATCTCATCTCTGAGTGAGAGGACATCATCAACAGATGTCAGTCTGACGAGCGATTTGTCTTTCAGCTTCACTGTTGGGCCTTCAATTGAGTCAACAGGTGCTATGCATGCGCCCTTTCCCGGCATTTCGGGCTTTATCTGCGTGCCGACAGCGAGGAACTCAAGGAGTGCCATTGTCGCCGGATGTATGCCGACAGTTGCGAGACCTGTGTTTCGTGCTCTTCCGTATCGCAGCCTGAAAGAGCCCTTGCACGACGGTTTACCTATCATCGGTCTGCCTGCTATGATGTCCTCAAGGTAGCTGTCTCCCTCTTTTTTATCCGATTTTTTCAGAGCGATGAGTTCACGCAGCCACTCCCATCCATCAATGTTCAACTTCTCAACATACTTCAGTATCTTCGCAGCTTTCAGAGCAATCCCCTCACATATCACGAGCGCCATGCCCCCGCGCACATTGTTTGTGCTCACTCTCTCCAGATCCCTGTAAGCGTCAACCTCCTCTTCCTCAGATGGTTCGCCGTCTATGCATATTGGACAGTTGCGAACAATCATCCGCACTTCTTCATCGCTTGGCGTGTATTGCAGACCTCTTATCCTGTCGTAAGTGGCGATCTCAAGCACATATCTCGCAACCTCCTCATCACGCGGCTTGTAACTCGCAAACCCGAGCTTCCGCCTCACCATATCCGCAATAAGAACTGAAAGCGCCTGTGCAGTCCCTCCAGCACTTCTTATTGGCCCTGCATAATATATCCTGATGAACCTGCTGCCATCGTCGTTTCTCGCTGATGATATCTTTGAAATCCCCTCTATCGGAGCGGCAACAACACCTTCGGTGAGTATTGCGACCGCAGTTCTCACGGAATTCTCCACAATGCGCACATCCTCATCACGACCGCAGAACACGCCTGCAACAAAATCATCCGCAATCCTTATCGCTATTTCCTCCCTGCTCAGCCCCTCCCGCTCATACTCCTTTATACGATCGCCTATGCCCTCTATGCCCACAATCGCCTCAACACGCTCCGCAATATCGTTCGTCACGCTTATCTCAGTGTGCGGCGCAGGATCAAATCCAGTGCTCCTCGCCTCCCTCGCAGTTTCCAGTGCTCTCTCAAGCTCTATCCGCAGAGATGTCTCATAGTCACTCATATCTCCGCCACCGCAACATCAGCTTGAAGCCGCCATCCAGCTTGAATAGATTTCCGTTCATTTTGAATCTGTGATGTCTTTGTTATGTATCAGCTCACCCTTACGCTCACCCGCTCAGTGAAGAGACGCAAGCGACAGTCAGTGAGCGCGAGGTGTTGAATGTGAAAATGCCCACAGACATCACACTCCCGGGAAGCCGATGGGAGTATATCGCTACAGGGTGCAGATTGAAGGCAAAATGAAGCTCATCCGCT
>JAOQIN010000048.1 GCA_026134085.1 Candidatus Methanoxibalbensis ujae | reverse complement strand
TTTGGGAATATAAAAGCTTGAGAGTTAAGGTAATGAGGAGGCGTAAGGGCTGGTTGAGATTACTGCTGAACGAGAAATCCCGTTTGATCTTCCTCCGATAATCCACGAACATGAGCCTTAATTCTATTTTATTAGATTTGCAAAACTAAATCCATGCGAAGGGGATAAGATCCATGAGGTAGCAAAAGATTGTCTCTCCGCAAGTTCGCGGAATGTTCTTTTATCTCCTCAATTTATATCTTCCACAATAGACGATGATATGATCATCCTGAACTCTATTGGTTAAGAGTGATGGAGGCAACCGAACCCCGAAATCTCAACAATCGCTATAACCTGTATTCCTGTATCCCTTATTTCCCTCAAGGATCTGAGCTGTCCTTCTTTGAGTCCTCCAATGAAATCATTACTCAATACCTATTGCTATTGTGTTTGCGCTCATCCTCTTTTTAGGCTTATCGAAGCTCCAGACTCCAACTTAGCTGTTGTGGCGAGCTCTCATCTCTATTACCCAGGATCCCTCTCCTTCATCTTCAGCCACCTTTCAATACTTTACCTTTCCGCATCCTCTCGTCTCAGATCATCTTCAGTCTCTCAGCATCTGACCTTTCTGACATAATTGATAATCACCTTTTTTAGTCGTCCAGCTTATCAGGCTCTTCCTTCTCAATAGAGAGCTCAAGTGGTCTTCCTCCTTTATTCTCGGAAGCAGACATTCTCGGAAGCAGACATATCCCCCCCTGTTCCACTTTTTTACCTAAAGACATCTCAATCGCATCAACAGCTTCAATAAATCTCTGATCTCCTCAAATTTCTTAATTGAGTTCTTTTCTCCCCTCATTATTTATATGGTAATAGTGGATAAGCTTTCGCAGAAAATTATAATCAAAACTATAATTATTATAGTTAAAAAACAGGAAAATAAGAAATAAAGGAAAAGATTCATTCAATTTCTTTGAACTCACCGCTTATAAATGCATCACACACCTCCTCAGGTTTGCCGCGCATGATGATATGCCCGTCGTCCATCAGTATTGCCTCATGGCAGAGTTCCTCAACGACCTCAAGCTGATGGCTCACGACGAGCATTGTTGTGTTGAACTTTCTGTTCATTTCCTTAAGTGCGTTTGCGACAGCGCGCAGTGATATGGGGTCAAGGTCGCCGAAGGGCTCGTCGAGCAGGAGGAGCTCGGGTTTTGTGCACATGTGCAGGGCTATCCCTATTCTCACGCGCTCACCGACGCTCGTGTCGTAATTCTCGCGATGCAGTATTTCAAGTGGCAGTTTCACTGCATCAAGGAACGGTTTTGCACGCCTCTCAACCTCGCTCACTGGATATTGGGGGAATATCTCATCAAATATGCTCATATCCAATCCAATCTCCTCAAGTCTCGTCTTCGCTTCCAGTTCAGGAAGGTCTGCGATGCGCATAAGCACATCCATAGTCACATCGCTTATGCCTTTCTCCTTCGCCTTTTTAGCAGCTTCCTTCACCATCTCAAGACTCTTCACGCCGAGGCGATGGGCAAACATCTCCCACACCTTGACGCCGAAGAGGAAGCCGAACTCCTGATGCATTATTCCGATGCGCGACCTCGCGAGCATCGCATCTTTGCCGTATGTGGTGATGTCAACCCACTTCCCATCAACATTCAGGAGGATATCTCCCCCATCCGGTCGCTCTATGCCTGAGAGCATCCTCATCAATACTGTCTTTCCCATTGCTGAAGGACCGACAATACCGAGAATCTCTCCTCTCGCCACCTTGAAATCAAGCTCTATTTCTATTGTCTTTATCAGTGTCTGCGATGTGTACAGCGTGTATTTTTTGAAAAGATCATTTACATGCAGTATCGGATCTCTCTCAATGGAATGCACATCAAGCGGTCTCAGCGATGTCGGACTCTCCATATCCGCCATGAATCTGTTCAGTATGCGCTCAACATCTCCTTCGTCCACGATCCTTCCGTTTTCAAGCAGAATGAGCCTGTCCGACAGGGAGCGGTGAACTTCGGGCATATGCGATACGAGAAGCACTGATATTCCGAGCTTCTCTTTCACACTTTTCACACTCTCAAGCAGCTCTCTCCTTGCAAGCGGATCTGACATGGTCGTTGGCTCATCAAGAAGCAGGAGGGATGGCTCTTTTGCAAGTTGACGTGCGAGAAGGACCTTCTGCTTCTCTCCACCGCTCAATATTGGAAAAAAATATTTCTGCTTCTCCCGCATTCCCACAAGATCCAAAATCTTAAGCGCCTCCTCCTTCAGCTCCTCGTACTCCATCGGATCATACGGAATGTCCTCAAATCCTGTGCGACGGGCATTCAGCTTCTTTATCACATTGTCCACGACCGAAGCATTCCACAGCGAAAAACAGCGCTGTATGTGAAATGCCGTTTTCTCCTGCAATTTCCTGAAATCGCTGTATGGCGAATCTGGCGTCACCCTCACATCCTCAAGCTCTATGATGCCATCGTCAAATCTCTCATGCCCCCTCACAATGCGCAGCAGCGTTGACTTGCCTGCGCCGCTCCTGCCTATTATGCCGAGTGTCTCACCTCTCTCAACCTCAAACGAGACACCTCTCAGCGCCTCTATCTCCTTGGCTGTCCCTTCCAGCTGATATTTCTTGTGCAATCCTTGAACGCGCAACACAACATCTGCCATTATCTGAAAAAGATTCTCGCAATTAATATAACAACATCATTTCACTGAATGAGCACCACCCGGGTCCCATTCGCACCAGAGCGCGCGCAGCAGATGAGAGAAAGAGGAAATGCGAGATTTGGAGAAGAAGAAGAAGAAAAAGAAAGAAAAAAACAAAAAAAAGGATGTGAGGAGCGCACGACAGGTCCACATTTTTCATGTTCTCAGCGTATCTGACATGTTTTCCATTTTGAACGCGCTTCTCGGTTTTTTCGCAATCCTCACTGTGGCAGCGTACGGATCGGATACGATGCATTCATTGAAGACTGCTCCCCTTCTCATCCTTCTCGCTGCTGCTGCGGATGGATTTGATGGGATAATCGCCCGTCGCGTTCGGAGAGGCCCTCTCGGAATATACATAGATTCGCTCGCTGACATGATTTCATTCGGCGTTGCAACCGCAATTATATCGTTTCTGCATCTCGTCACACTTTCAGAGGCTTCGGGTTGTGCTTCTGCGGAGTCCGATCTCCTGTATGCAGTTGTCAGCTGTGTGTATGTGATAAGCGGAATGCTCAGGCTCGCCAGATTTATGTCTGCATACTCAGCAGAGGACGACCGCAGCGCAGCGAACTTCTTTATCGGCTTTCCCATCACAGGAAGCGCCATCATCCTGAGTTCGCTCATATTTCTCTCGCAGCTGATGAAGCCATTGCATCATTTCATCCTGTTCCTCTCATTTATGTGCGTGTTGAGCATTATGATGTGCAGTCGTGTGAAATACAGAAAAATAGGAGGGAGGATGGTGATACCCTCGGTGGCTGTTGGTGTTGTGGTGCTGTTTATATCATGTTCGTATTCGCTTTCTCTCACATATCCAGCACTCGTTGTTTTCATAATTTCGTCTGCATATCTCTGCAGCCCGTTTATGCGAATCAGCATACATCGCCGGCAACAAGCAGGAGCGCCCATTTTTAATAGTGATAATGGAGAGAAATGAAAACAGAGGCGGGATGAATGAGATGAATGAGGGTGGTCCGAGAGGCAAGGGAAGAGTTGTGGGTCTTGAAGGCTCGCATGCAGTTTCAGAAGCAGTGAAGATGGCAAACACAGATGTCATTGCCGCATATCCCATAACACCACAGACTCACATCGTTGAAAGATTGGCTGAGATGGTTGCAGACGGAGAGCTTGATGCCGAGTTCATCTGTGTTGAGAGCGAGCATTCAGCGATGAGCGCGTGCATAGGCGCATCAGCAGCAGGAGCAAGGACTTTCACATGCACATCTGCGCAGGGTCTTGAGCTCATGCATGAAGTGCTTTATGTCGCATCAGGAATGCGATTTCCAGTCGTTATGGTCGTGATGAACAGGGCACTTTCGGCACCGCTGAGCATATGGTGCGATCATTCAGATGCAATGGCTGTCCGTGATGTGTCCTGGATTCAGATGTTCGCAGAGAACAATCAGGAAGCATTTGACCTGACAGTATGCGCATTTCGCATCGCTGAAAACAGAAATGTGTTGTTTCCCGCGATGATACACATGGATGGCTTCTATCTGTCGCATGTGATTGAAGATCTTGTTATTCCGGATGAGAAAGAAGTGAGAGATTTCATCCCTGACTATGAGTATCCTTTTCCCTTGGATCCCGAGAGACCGGTGAGTATGGGATGTTTCGCACCTCCTTATATATATCCGGAGATAAAAAAGGCACAGGAAGTGGCTTTTGAGCGTTCAAAGACTGAAGTGAAGAGTGTGTTGCACGAGTTCGGCGAGGTTTTCGGGCGTTCATATGAGCTCATTGAATCATACAGGATGGATGATGCGAGCATTGCGATGCTCATGATGGGCAGTATAAGCGAGACTGCGATGCTTGCTGTTGATGAACTGCGTGATGATGGCTGTGATGTGGGTCTTCTGAGGATAAGATTGTGGAGACCTTTCCCCTTTGAGGAGTTGAGGGATGCTGTTCGCGACATTGACACTCTTATTGTGGTTGACAGATGCGTGTCATATGGAATGGGAGGTCCAGTCTGCGCTGAGATAAAATCAGCGCTCTATGATGAGCCCCGTCGTCCGAAAATAGTGTCTTTCATCGCGGGCATAGGAGGCAGAGATGTGACTGTTGATCATTTCAAGCAGATGTTTATGCAGGGAATTGAGCGAGCAAAGAGTGAAAAAACAAAAACTGATGAATTCGTGATGTTCGGCGTCAGAGAATAGAGCAAATTTCAGTGAATGATGCTGATGCGCTGAAGGATGTGTGATGATGTGTGACGTGCGTGATTGATATGAATATTGATGATATTTGACGGAGGGTGCGTCTATATGATGGAGGACATGAATCCCGTTCTCGTCACGACGGATGAATTGCTCGCACCAGGGCATCGTGCGTGTCAGGGATGTGGTGAAGCGCTAGCTGTGCGTCTTGTATGCAAGGCGCTCGGTCGTGACACGATAATTGTGAACGCAACTGGATGCATAGAGATAATATCATCCGCGCTGCCACAGACATCATGGAGGGTGCCATGGATACACACGCTTTTTGAGAATGTGGGTGCTGTGGTGAGCGGCATTGAATCGGCATACAAGGTGCTCGAGCGAAAGGGGAAGCGAAAGAGGAGAAAAATCACATTCGCGGGTTTTGCAGGAGACGGTGGCACAGCGGATATAGGCATTCAGGCACTGTCAGGGGCACTTGAGAGAGGTCACAACATACTTTTCTGCTGCTTTGACAACGAGGCATACATGAACACAGGCATTCAGCGCTCCTCATCAACACCTTACGGCGCAGCCACAACAACCTCACCAGCTGGAAAGCGAAGCATAGGGCAGATGACATGGAAGAAGGACATGCCTGAGATTGCAGTTGCTCACGGCATACCGTATGTGGCAACCGCCTGCCCATCTTTCCCCATTGATCTCATGAGAAAAGTGCGAAAGGGTGCGATGATTGAGGGGCCTGCATACATCCACATACTCAGCCAATGCCCGACTGGATGGAGACAGCCTCCAAATCTCACAATAGAGGTGGGCAGGCTGGCAGTTGAGACAGGAGTATTTCCACTTTACGAGGTTGAAAGGGGGGAATATCGTCTCAACTTTGACAGATATCCTCTCAAACCAGTCCGCGAGTATCTCATGAAACAGGGAAGATTCAGACATCTTACGGATGAAGTGGTGGAAGAAATACAGCGGAAAGTGAACGAAAAATATGAGAAACTGAGGGAGAAGGCGGGGCTGAAATAAGGGAAATAAGGGAAATAAAGGTGGGGCTGAAATAAAGCCAAAATAAAGCCAAAATAAAGTCAAAGGGGAAAGGGATGCACATGGAAGATTTTGTGAGGATTCCGGCATTTATGGAATTCGGATTTGAAGATCTGAAGAGAGAAGTTGTTGACAGAGGTCTCTGCTCACGCTGCGGTACATGTGCTGCGTTCTGTGACAAGATAGACATCTCGGATAAGCCGAAATTCCGCTACGAACACGACACCGTGTGCGGTCTGTGCTACACAATATGTCCGAGGACATTTATCTCAATGGATCATGTCGAGCGCAAAATATTTGAGCGAACGAGAAGGGATGAGGAGGAGTATGTAGGCGTTTTCAGAAAATGCTACGCCGTCCGCCGCTCTGATATGTTTGAGCACAACGGGCAGGACGGTGGTGCAGTTACGGCGATCCTCGCATACGCAATTGATAAACAGATAATTGACTGCGCGGTGGTCACAACATGTGATGAGAAAAAATGGAGGGTTTCGGTGAAAGTTGCCGCTGATTATGATGCGCTGTGTGCGAGTGCTGGCACTAAATACTCAATATTTCCGAGCGTCATCGGAGTGAAAGAGGCGATAGAACACGGATATTCGAGCATAGGATTTGTGGGTCTGCCATGTCAGATTCAGGGATTGAGAATTGTTCAGACAACTGAACAGCCTTATGATATAAATCAGGATAAGATAAAACTGCTGATAGGGCTTTTCTGCATGGAAAACTTCAGCGAAGAAATGCTTGATTTCATTGATAAGATATGTCCGCTTGAAAATGTGCGGAAATTTGATATAAAGGGCAGGGAGATGTGCATTTACGGAAAAGATGTTCACAGGATCCCTCTCTCCGAGATTGAGCATTTCGTTGGGGAAGGCTGCCTCGTCTGCACGGATTTCGCATCTGAACTCGCAGATATCTCGGTCGGAAGTGTCGGCTCGCCGGATGGCTTCTCAACAGTTATCGTGAGGACAGAAGAAGGTGAAAAACTCGTCAATGGAGCAATTCGTGATGGATACATAGAGGCTGAGGAGATAAAAGAAGAGGGATTAAGAGAAATAGTGAAGATCGCAAAATTGAAGAGAAAAAGAGGTGAGAAGATGAGTTCAAGATGACTTGTCATCAAGACACACAAAACACAGAGATACTTAACAGCAATACTCACACCCACAGCAACACACCCACAGCAAACAGCAATACTCAAACACAGCACAGCACAAGCGCATCGTTCAGCATGAGCTGAGCGGAAAGTGTGACAGGCAGTGTGACAACTCATTGACAACTCATGTGAGGCAATAATTGCAGCCTCATAACTTTCGTATCCATTTTTCTGTCTCTCGCTCAAGATTTTCAAGGCTCTCTCTCAGTTTCTCCTCTTTATGAGAGATAAGTGTCTCATCTTTTTTCAGTATTTCCCATCTTTTCTCAATTGCCTGCTCAACATTTGCGGGACCTCCCGCTGTCTTTCTTCGTTTTATGTTTGCGCGTATGTCCATTGCCTCATCTATCTCATCATCACTGAGACCAATACCTGACAGCTTGCTTTTCAGTCTGTTTTTCAGTGCATCTCGCCGTGCCTGCAGGGTGTCAGGCGCGGAGGCGCAGATTTCAGCGATTGTTGAGGAGACGATGCGGTGTGCCTTTCTGAATGCGAATCCGTGATTTCTGACGAGCATGTCTGCGAGCTCTGTGGCGAACATCTCTCCCTTTTCCGCCTCTTCCCGCATCCTTTCACGGTTGAAATGCGCGCCTGCGATCATATCACGCATCACCTCCACTGATGAGAGAGTTGCCCGGAATGCGTTGAACAGGTGAGGTGTGGCTTCCTGCATGTCGCGGTTATATGAGAGGGGCAGTGCCTTAAGCATGGAAAGGACAGCGGTCATGCATCCGAACACAGTGCATGCCTTTGCTCTGACGAGCTCGGCGTAGTCCGGATTGCGTTTTTGAGGCATTATTGAGCTTCCTGTTGCCATTATATCGGCGAATGAGAACTCTGATGTGCTCCATAATATAAGCTCCTCAGCGAGCCTTGAGAGATTCACCATGATGTTTGAGCAGCATGCTATGGCCTCAATGATGAAATCCCTCGCGCTCACAGAATCCATCGTGTTTTCAACGATATCATAAAAACCGAGCAGCTCTGCAGTTCTTTCTCTGTTCACATCAAATCCAGTGCCTGCGAGTGCCGCTGCGCCGAGCGGACTGCGGTTTGTCCTTTTGAAAGCGTCTTCCAGGCGCTCAAAATCCCTTGAAAAAGCGTCAAAATGCGCGATCAGGTGATGAGAAAGCGTTGTCGGCTGCGCATGCTGCAGATGTGTGTATCCCGGCATTATCGTCTCTGTTTCCTCAGATGCGCGGGAAAGCAGCACACGCCTGAGTGAGTTAAGCGCACTTCCCAACTTCAAAATGTCCTCACGCAGCACAATTCTTATACATGTTGCGACTTCATCATTTCTTGAGCGCGCTGTGTGCATTCTGCCGCCTATGTCCTCGCCAAGCTCTTTGATAAGTGTTGCCTCAATAGCCGTGTGCACATCCTCATATAAAGGAAGCACATTATCCAGAAATTCCTCTCCCCTGCGCTCCAAGTCTCCAAGCGCTGAAAGAATCGCACCTGCCACATGCCCCTCTATTATGTGCTGCTCAGCAAGCATCACAACATGCGCCTTGTCAACGAGGATGTCCGCATAAAATATCCGCCTGTCCGCCTCTACAGATTTCAAAAAATCCTCTGACATCCCCTATACTTCACGCTTGCTGAAGTTAAAGTCATGCTCGTTCGGTCATTCCCGCAGTCATCTCCCTCATACTCATACTCATACCCATATCATACCATCCACACAGGGAACATGAATGCAAACATCCCCACAGCAAGTGCGATCAAAGTCTCCCTGCGACATGCCTCCATCTCACTGCGAACCACATCCCTCCCCGAAATCATATCACTCATCACGCCATTCATCATGCGTTCATTGCTCCCCTCACGGTTCTCACACTCCGTTACAGTGCGATAAATTCTGTAAAGACGAAGACACACATGCATCAACATAATATCAGCAACAAAAATGATTGCGATGTAATAAAAATTCATGAAATAAACATCTTGAAGGACAAAAGGAAGAATGCTGAGTGCGATTGATACAATGAAAAATGCAATTGCAGTCTTCAATGCTGTGCCAATGCCACGTGTTATCGCTATGCTCCTCACATTTCTTATCAGATCTCCCCTAATATCGCCTATATCCTTCATTACCTCTCTTCCGAATCCCGTTGTGAATGCGATTGCAGCGATCATGAGCGTTGTGGAGTTCAGGCGACCGACTATGAGACCGCCGAAGATGAATGGAGAAGCCATTGTGAATGCGATGTAGGCGTTTCCTGCGATGCAGATCTCTTTAAGCTTGATGTCATATGCGAGTGCTGCAGTCGCGAGTGCGATTGCAAATGAGAATGCGGGCGTCGGGAGAAAAAATGCGCATGCGATTCCGAGAGATGTCGCAACAAGGGAGACAATAAGAGCAGCTCGCCTGCTCAGGTCCCCCCTCACAATCGGTCTGTCCGTTCTGCGGTTGAGAATGTCAACCTCGCTGTCGCAGTAATCGTTCAGCGCGAATGTGCCTGCCTGCAGGAGGAGCGCGGTGAGAACTCCAAAAATGATTGTGATTGAGCTCAAAAATGATGAGTCGGAAGACGCCGCAAGGAAGACACCGAGAATGACGCCTCCCCCATACATGATGCCGTGTTCAAGTCTCATAAGCTGCCACAACGCCGCGAGTGTCCGGCACACGCTATCAGGCATCACACATCTCCTTCGCTCTCCATGAAGCCTTATTTCAACCATAGGAGCGTATTTATCAGGTGCCATTAGGATGCTGAGATCAAAAGCAATCCTTATTTTATCAGCCGATTTGTCAGGAGGCAGCCTCAGGGGCATGGTGCCGGCAGGCGATGAGGGACGACGAGTTTTGCGACGAGTTCTCCAACATTTACGCCTATGCTCTGAGCGACAGGCGTGCATTTCGCCTTCAGTATGTATAGGAGGCGACCGCTCAGTGTGCTTTCAAACTCTGATAATCCTTCATAGTTCCCCATTCCCTTTGCAATTATGAGGAAGCGCTCATCTCGCAGCAGTCTTATGAATTCAGGTGATGCCTCTTCAAGCGACACACCCACATAAGCGCCGCTCGGCAGTATGAACGCCCGCCCCTGCTCAATGCTGCTCGCATAGTGTGAGCTGGGAATTCCGATGAACTCAAGCGCGTCTTTGAGGTCATCCACAGTCGCATCGTTCAGCACAGGCTCGCTTTTGGGAGATATCACAACGAGTTTCCCGCGATTGATAAGCTCCCTGACGACAAATGCATCAAAAACGACTTCTCCCGCGTTATCCGTCAGATAAAGAACCGCATCATATCTCTCCAGCGCATCATAAATTGTGTTCTTATCCCAGTGCAGCTTTTCATTGAGCATGCGCATGAAATCTGATGCAAAAGCTTCGTTATTGAATTCATATCCCCTCACACCATACTCCATTGCGTTTGCAACTGCTGCAATTCTGAGCAGAGCCTCTGTTTTGTCGGAAGATGATGCGTAGAATTTTTCGACATACCGCATAAGCGATTTAGCCACTTCTTCAGCTTTTTTCTTCAGCTCGAGATATGGGTCATCAACGCCGCTCATCCTTTTTATCATGCGCTCTCTTTCCGTTCCGTAGAAAGAGGGAGTCCTCTCATCGCTGAGGTTGTCCGCGAGAAATTTTGCAAACGCCTTTAATGCTGCTATCTTGGCTCTCTCCTCCCCGAATACAAGGTCGCATTCAAACTTCGCACGCTCAATCAAGCACGGCACGCAATCCGCTCGCAGCTTCATATGGATAAATTGCACCAGATGCATCAAAGCTGTGCTGATTGTCGTTGATCATCGTTGATCATCAAGACTTCGCTATTTGCGAAGCTGTAAGACAGATGAAGCTGTAAGACAGATGAGGAAATCAGAGAATATGGGAGCGGCTGTTGCAGCGGCGTATGCACCTTCTCACATCACCGGCTTCTTTGCGATGTGCGAAAGTGATAAACCGCTTTTGAAGGGCTCGGTTGGCTGTGGCATTGTAATTGAGGCGGGATGTGTCACACATGTAACGCTCAGAAGCCGCATTGTGCGTGAGATTGAAAATCTGCGCGTTGAACTGAACGGAAAGGTGGAGCAGGCCCCCACAACAAGATATGTTGTGGAGCACATGCTTTCCGCAGCCGCAGGAATTCATCGTTCATCCGCGGATCACACATCAGCAGAGGATCTCATATCAGCGGAGGATCTCATATCAGCAGAAGATCACACATCAGCAGAGCTTATCATATCTTCAGTGTTTGATGTGCCTCTGCAAAACGGATTCGGAACGAGCGCTGCAGGTGCGCTGAGCACTGCACTCGCGTTGAACGATATTCTATCCCTCAATCTCACAATGAACGGGGTTGCGGAGATAGCACATCTCGCTGAGATTGAGAACAGAACTGGATTGGGAGATGTGATCGCGGAGGTCACAGGGGGCATCGTGATTCGCAAGAAGCCTGGACCTCCTGGCATAGGCGAAACAGACAGGATCCCGTGCGTAAGGGAGAATGTGAGCTATGTTGTTATCGGCAGTGGGAAGGAAACAAGAAAAATTCTTGAGGAGGCCTCATCTGAATCCTCATTGAGGCGCAGAATAAATAAAGCTGGCAGGGAGGCGATGCGTGAACTTCTGCGAAAACCTTCTGTTCAAAATTTCATGATGCTTTCGCGTGATTTCACATTGAAAACAGAGCTCGTGAGTGATAAATGCGTAGATGCAATTGAAGCAGTCGCTTCTCATGACAGCAAAATCGCGAGCGTCGCAATGCTCGGCGAGGTCGTTTTTGTGATAGGTGAGAGCAGGACACTGAAAGAGTTCGGCACAGTCAGGAAAAGCCGCATATCCAACTATGGCGCAACACTCCTCAGACCATCCTTCAATGTGCGCACACCATCATCGCTCACTTGATCTCTCCCCTCACATCCAAAGCACCTTTCTTATTATTGTAGTTGCGGTGATTGAGCATATGAAATACCATATCATCCAGTATTCAAACACAAAAATTGAACTTGATAAATGAACTTCTCCATAACTAAACGGAAATATCACAGAGATATCGTTTCTATGTGCATATCCCCACATCCAGAAAAATATGGGGAGCGTGATGAGTATGCTGTATGCCATTGGTTTCATATTATGCCTGAGCAGTTCACCGGATATCTTCATCTGTTCGCTCATCAACCGCTTCTGCTCTCGCTCCACCTTCTTCAGTTTTTTCTTGTCGTCCTCCTTCCTCGCCTCCATATAAGCACGCTGAATTTCTCTGAGACGCATTTGAATTTCCTTTGAGCGCTCCATGAGCTCAAAATTCATTGTGAATTTCTGGATAAGTGATGTGTAAACTCCAGTTAGCACTGAAATAATAAGTATTGCGACAAGAAAATTTCCAGATACACTGACAAGTGGAACGAACACAATATCTAAAGCCTTTCCAATGCTCTCTCTCATATGTGGCACGACCGCTATACTGATGAACAATGAAAATGCAAGTGCCATCATCAGCCCATCCAGCATTTTCCTGAAACGTGCATATTTCATAACCTCTCACCTGTTTCAGCGCATCAAAAGCCCAGCGACGCCCATGTCAATCTCATTCTCATCTTTCACATGTCAATCTCATTTTTATCATTAACTGTTGCTGCCCTTTTGAAGGTAGAGCGGGGGAGGTGTGTGATTTATATATGATATATGGTGACATACATATCTATGAAGGCGAAGCAGGAGCACT